>CAYZZY010000040.1:0-15720 GCA_964482745.1 uncultured bacterium | reverse complement strand
TGTATTTGGGCGCGGACCCCCCGATCGGCTCGAACATTGATGTGCCCGACGGGTTGAGGTTTCCGCCTGCGGCGATGCCCATTCCGCCCTGGATCATCGCACCGAGATCCGTGATGATATCGCCGAACATGTTGTCAGTCACGATCACGTCGAACCATTCGGGATTTTTTACCATCCACATGCAAATGGCATCGACGTGGGCGTAGTCGGTTTCGATATCCGGGTATTCGGCGGCTACCTCGTTGAACGTTCGCTCCCATAGGTCGAACGCGTACGTGAGAACGTTTGTCTTTCCGCAGAGCGTGAGCTTCTTTCTCTTGTCACGTTTGCGGCAGTAGTCAAATGCGTATCGAATGCAGCGTTCGACTCCCTTGCGTGTATTTATGGATTCCTGGATCGCCACCTCGTCGGGCGTGCCGTATCGGAGGTACCCTCCGGCTCCGGCGTAGAGCCCTTCGGTGTTCTCGCGAATCACCACGAAGTCGATTTCCTCCGGGCCTTTTCCTTTGATGGGGGTTTCGACGCCGGGAAGCAGCTTGACCGGTCTGAAGTTTATATATTGATCGAGCGCGAACCGCAACTTCAACAGGATCCCCTGCTCGAGTATCCCGGGTTTGACATCCGGATGGCCGATGGCGCCCAGGAAGATGACATCGAAAGCGCGCAGCCGCTCCAGATCATCAGATGACAGGGTTTCGCCTGTCTTCAGGTATCTGTCTCCTCCCAGATCAAAGGTCGTGGTTTCATATTCGAAACCAAACTTCTCTGCGGCTGCTTCCAGCACTTTGAGCCCTTCGGCGACTACTTCGGGGCCTGTGCCGTCGCCCGGTATGACTGCCATTTCATACATTCTTTTTTCGCTCCCTGTTAATCGGTTTTTTCCGAGGCTTGCTTGACTCGCGAGCGTGCGTAGTTAATGAGACCGCCTGCATCTATCAGTTCCTGCATGAAGGGAGGGATCGCGTTCGCGGAAAATTTGGCGCCCGAAGTCAGGTTTGCTATCGCGCCGGTCGAAAGATTGACCTCGATTTCATCGCCGTCGTTGATTCCATCGACCGCCTCCGGGCATTCGAGTATGGGCAGTCCCATATTGAAGGAGTTGCGGTAGAAGATTCGCGCGAAACTCTTGGCGATCACACACGATATGCCCGCCGCCTTTATTGCGATCGGGGCGTGTTCGCGGGAAGAGCCGCATCCGAAATTATTCTCTGCCACGATGAAATCACCCGGGCGCGCCTTTACGACAAAATCCCCGCCGGCGTCTTCCATGCAATGTCCGGCAAGGTATTCCGGGTCGCTGGAGGCGAGATATCTGGCCGGAATGATCGCGTCGGTGTCAATATTTTCACCGTACTTCCATGCCTTTCCCCGCATTGTCGTTTTCCTCCCCTTTCGGCAAAAAAAAATTTCGCCGATTATACCGAATCGATCATCATTTTTCAACAGATCGGGTTCGAAGCCACTTCTCAAATGCCAGCCGCATCGAGGGCCGGCTGGATCCAATGCACCACCCAGACAGTATAGAACAAGTACACCACCAGTATCCCGACAACAATCATAACCACAGGGCCGATAAATTTCGGCAGCGATTCCAGGACCAGCATCGATTCCTCTTCATAAATGTCGGCCACTCTCTCCAATGCTTCGGAGAAATTGCCGGTTTCTTCCGCGACTGCGATGACTTCGCGAACCAGTGGAGTCATCATGCGCGATCTGCTCATCGCCTCCGTCAGGGTTTCTCCCTGACGGACAGGTTCGGCAATGCGGCCGAGATTTTTTGCCAGCACACCGTTGCCGGCCACAAGGGCGGACTTTTCAATAGCCTCGGGTACCGGAATCGCGCTCTCCATCTGCATCGCAAAAGCTCGCGTGAATCTTGCCATACAGACCTTGATCGTTGCCGAGCGTATGAACGGGATTGCAAGCAGTACCCGATCCCAGATCCCGCGGCCGATCGAAGTTCGTGAAAGAAACAGTGAAACAACAATAAGCCCGACAATGACCGCTATCGTACATACTGCAATCGTTTCGGCCATTGCCTCCCTGTCAGGGGTAAAGAGAATCAGTACCAGGCACAATACCGCATATGCCATCGTAAGCTGGATCATCGGATAGACAGACGCGCGTATAATTGCGCGCCTGAGCATCAGGCGCTTGTCAAAATAATCGGCCAATTGCGAAAAGACCTTTTCCAGATGACCGGTTCGCTCGCCCGCCTTGACCATTTCGACGAATATCGGCGGGAACCTGCTCGATTGTTTGTCAAGGGCATCGGAAAAAGTGTTCCCCGAGGAAATGGCAGCCTGCAAGTCTTTGAGTGTGTGCCGCAGACGCCTGTCCCTCGACTCTCTGGCCACCAGAGGCAGCATCCGAGAGAGCGGCAGGCCCGATCTCAAAGAAATGGCGGACTGCTTTGAAAAGCTCGCCATCGATTTTAATCCGATTCTTCCCGCCATCGTATTCGCCTCTAAGCTGCAATTATAGCAATATTGTCGTTGGTTTGCCTATGGCTGCTCCTGCAAAAGGCGGAGAAAGCCGGCGAACTCGGAGGGCAAAGGCGCCTCGAATCGCACAAGTTTTCCGGAATCGGGATGCTCGAATTCCAGCAACTCCGCATGAAGCATGTGCCCGTGCAATCCGGAGGTGGCATCCACCACGGGTGAAGACATCTTCTCGTGAAACCGCTTCAGCCTCATTCCGTAAACCGAATCGCCTATTACCGGGTGCCCAATGTAAGACAGATGCACCCTGATCTGATGGGTCCTCCCGGTCGAAAGCCGCACGGTCAAATGAGAAGCCTCCCGGAAACTCTCGCGCACGGCAAAATCGGTCCTTGCCTCGCGGCTGCCGATGCCGGTCACCGCCATTTTTTTTCTGTCGGACGGGCAGCGCCCGATGGGCGCGTCGATTGAGCCCGAGGTCTCAGCAAAATTGCCGTATGCCAAAGCCCGGTATTGCCTCTTTACATCGCGCCGGCCGATACTCTCGCTCAGTGATCGATGCGCAGGTTCCGTTTTTGCGACCACAAGCAGACCCGAGGTGTTCTTGTCAAGTCTGTGCACAATGCCCGGCCTGTCGACGCCCCCCACCGTTGGCAGGCGTCGCGAATGCGCCAGCAGCGCATTCACAAGGGTACCGGAGTTCACGCCTGCCGCCGGATGAACAACCATGCCGACCGCCTTGTTGACCACAATGATGTGATCATCCTCAAATACAATATCAAGCGGGATGTCTTCCGCCTCGCAGGATGCAGGCCTGGGCGCTTCCATGCATATCCTGACCGATTCTCCCGCCCTCACTTTGTGGCTCGGCTTCGTGTCCCGGTCGTCTACCCTGACGTTTCCCGAATGTATCAGCGTCTGGGCGCGGGCGCGCGAGATGTTTGGAAACCGGGCCGCGAGGTATTGATCGAGTCGCGTACCCGCATGTTCGGCATCCACCGTGACTGTGCGCTCCGTCGCTTTCATATTCATTCGCGCGCGCCTGCAAGCGGCGCCTATCGTTGTGACGGCGAAAAAAAACAGGGCCAACTTCTGGAAGGCCCTGTTCTGTATTCGTCGTTCAGGATTCGCTAATCTTGCGCGACCTCCCGAAAAGACACAGGGCGGCATAGTCGCTTCGTGCCGCCGATCGTCGTTTTTTCTATGTAACGTATTATCTTCATTGGATTTATATAGGACGACATACTCCAAACCTTACACCAACTTCTTACAGAGCGCCCTCTTGATAAAAAGTCGTCGGCTGGATCACCTTCGATTCAGCCGGAGAGCGCTTTGGAGAAGAATGCGTAAGCATCATCCTTGCACACGTTCTTGACGCATATATACTCGCTGGCCAAAATAATAAATGCGCGTTCCAGCAAGATGTTTTCGGTCGTCGAGAGGCCTTTTGTTCGATTTTTGCGATCCAGATTACGAACAACTTCGGCGACCTGACAAAGATCGCCGCTCTGAATCTTTCGGTTGTAGGCCCTGAATCTGCGCTGCCAATTGTCGGAGGTTCTGGTCTCTTTCTGCTTGAGCACCTTGAGCACCTGACTGAAGTGCTCACGTCTTACCGGGCGCCTCAATCCGGCATTTTCGGTGTTACCCGTTGGGATATACACCGTCATGTCGAACATGAGGGGCTTCAGTACGACGAACCTCCCTCTGTGGCCGGCAAACTCTCTCTTCTCGATTGCGACTACTTCGGAAGCGCCGTGGGCAGGATGAACGACAATATCGCCCTTCTTGAGTTGAGACCGCATCTATCAACCCATCTCCCTACGAGCCCGTCCCGTCACGAGCAGACTCAGTTTAGCACGGGAAAACCCGAAATGTCAAGCAAAATCAGCACAAATTGCGATTTAAGGAAATTGAAATAAGCGGTGTTCGAGGCGAAAACAGCGCGGGGGGTACGCTAACCGGTCTACTCGCAAGGTCTTACCTTATAAGACAAAAAATACAAAAAAACCGCCTAAAGAGCCTTGATTATTCGTCGGAGTTCTTTGACCTCAGTTATCGGCCGACCGCATTTTTTCCCGACGCATACATAGGCCACGGCAGACTCTGACGCAGGAAAATCCATCAGTTGAATCAGGTCTGCATCTGCAACGGGGTCCAGAAACTGAACGATCTTCACAGGGAGATACATCCGCTTTACCTCATGGAGAAGTGCCCTGCTTTTGGGATCATCATGAAATCCAATGATTACAACCTTTGTGGCGGCATCATCCGCAAAGCGCGCGGCGATTGCCAAATCGGATGCAAAGTATCCCACGTTTCGCGCAAGCATTGCTTCGATATTTTTCCTGAAGGCGGCGAGAGTGAGTCTTGCCTGCTCGAGATATTCGGGGGTGGTCGTGTAGCTGTAGAGTCGCGCCAGGACCTCAGCGGCCAGCGCGTTGCCGTTGATCGGTTTGTTCCTGATATGGGTGGCGGGAGGCATAGTCTCGTCTATCATTGAATCATAGAATCCGCCGTCCTCGGCCCTCAGGCTTGCGTAGACAACACCCATGAGACGTTCGGCATGCTCAAGGTACGAACTGTTGCCGGTTGTTTCGTACGCGTCGAGGTCGGCACGGGCAAGGGCCACGAAGTCGGTCAGAAGTCCCGACCCGGTGACTGTCCCGTCCCGCAGATAATGAGAGACCCCGTAGTCATTATCACAACAGCTCTCCATCAGAAACCGAAGTGTCTTCAGGGCAAATTCGCGACAGTCCTCCCGGCCGAGTGCGTGGTAGGCTTCGAGAAATGCGGAAATCATGAGAGCGTTCGAGTTTGTATAGATGGTCCTGTCGATGAAGGGGACTCCATGCTTTTCGCGTTCTTCGGAAGAGAGCTTGTAGTATTTCTCCCCATCCATCACGATTTTCTGTTTCTCCTCATCGAAGATATCCGCGTCCTGGCTTCCGTAGAACCCGCCGCGTGTCTGGTCGGAGAGCGTTTCCATGAGGTAACGGATTATCTTTTCCGCCGTTTCCGTATACTCTTTCTTGCCGGTAATCCGATATGCGTCGAGGTAGTTCCGAAGACAGTCGGCGTTTACATCGAGGTTCTTCTCGTAATGCGGAGCATTCCATTCCCGCGTCACCGAATACCGGAAGAGCCCCCCTTCCTGGTGGTCGAGCAAGCCCTCGCTCATGTTGTGCAAGGTCTTCTCGGCGAATTCCAGGAGGGATTCGTCGCCGGTTGCGTGATGCATGGCGAACAGCAGTGTTATGGCGCCGGGCTGGGGAAGCTTTGCAGAGGTTCCGAAGCCTCCATGGATCGGATCGCCGTTCTTTTGTATGTCCTCGATGAGCGCTTCTGAAAAATCCGTCACGGTCTCCGGTTCCGCCGGAGGTAGGCCGATTCCATCGAGCAGGGCGCTTGCCATTGCTGATGCCGCCTCTGCCAGCCTCTCCCTGTTCTCGATGTACCACTCCTTTGCCTGCTTTAAAAGCTCTTTCAAGGTGGTGGGTGGAAGGTATGTTGCGCCCTGGACCACATATCCTTCGGGCGTGAGAATGACCGTTGTCGGCCAGCCTCCCTGGTTGTATCGATCGTTGATATCGGGCCGCTCATCGTTGTCGACCCTTATGGGAACATATTCTTCATTGATAATCTGTATGATGTCGGGATTCGAGTAGGACTCCTCGTCCATCACGTGGCACCAGTGGCACCAGATAGCCCCAATGTCAAGCAATACCAGCTTGTCCTCTTGCTTTGCCCGCTGAAAGGCCTCGACAGACCATTCCATCCACTCCAGTTTTTCCATTCTCGGATATCCTTTCTATACCACTCTCTCTCAAATTCATGGTTCTCAAGCGATGTCTTCTGTAGATTCAATAACTGCAAAGTATGTGCGGTGACGGGGACTGTCCCCAGAGCCCACTCGAAATCTATTCGTATCGGTTCGTCAATATCGGTAAGTTGTGTTTTCCCCTTTTATCGATCATTATGATTATACCTTATATTATCTTGACATCGAGAAACAATGAAAGAAAACACATGGCATGAGCTGAATCCGCCCGATTCGCATTCGTGTTCTTGCTTCGGTTGCTGCAAATGTTTGCTTTGCCTGGCCAATCCTCAATAGAGATTGCTTCCTGGTCCACGTATGATACAATTGCTTGTCATTCTGTCTGTCCAATGGCGCAGCCCTTGTTGTCGGCTTTGAAAAGGAGATCGAATCATGGCATCTTCATCTGAGGCTCCACGGGTCGGAACCGAACGGATTCAGAATATAGGCTTTGGCTTTAAGCATGCCGGCATATTGATGGCGGCCATAGAGCTGAGCCTGTTCACGAAGGTATCCGAGGGGTGCGGTACGCTCGAATCGATTGCCCCGGCATGCGGTCTTTCGCATCTGAATGCCGAGCGACTCGTTGTGGCATGCGCGGCGCTCGGCCTGCTGGAGAGGGAAGGGGATCGCTACGTCAATGCTCCGGATGTCGAGATGTACCTGGTCGAGGGGAAACCGCGGTATTTTGGCGCATGGTCGCTTATGGGGAAAGCGGATTTCGCCGATTGGATCAATCTTGCCGACAGGCTTTCCGCGCCCAGGCCGTCCTCGGTCCTTGGTATCTATGAGACGATGACAGCGGATCAGGCCGAGATGCTTACGCGGGCAATGTACAATGTCGGCCTTGGCGCAGGCTATAAACTGGCAAAGCAGTACGATTTCTCCGGCCATAACCTTGTTCTTGATCTTGGAGGCGGTTCCGGCGCGTATTGTGTGGCGTTGTGCAACCGGTTTCCGAACCTTCGCGCGATCGTCTTCGATTTTGCGGAAGTATGCCGGGTAACCGATGAACTCATTGCCGATGCCGGATTGTCCGACAGAATCAAGACGCATCCGGGCGATTTTATCCGTGACCCCTTCCCCGAAGGGCCCGATGCGGTGATGCTCAACGGCAACCTGACCCAGTACGGGCCCGAAGAGGCGCGGGCCATTGTCAAAAAGGCATTCAAGATTCTGCCCTCCGGCGGTGTAATGCATATAATCGCGGAAAACCTGAACAATCGGAAGACCGGTCCATTGATAGCGGCAACCTGGTCGATACATGAAACATTGCTCGGGAGCGGTGGCCGCGCCCACAGCGATGACGAGGTGTGCGCCTACATGAAGGATGCCGGATTTGCAGAAGTCGAAGCCGTTGAATTCGTTCATAATATCCTCCAGCGTGTTACCGGCCGCAAGGCATGACGGCATTCCTACGGAGGCGTCTCCCTGAAGGAGAGATCGATGGAACAATCGGATATCCATGACGAGTATGCCGTGGTCGCCGAGTTCTATGACCACTCGGTACCTTACCGAAATCGGAAGGACGTCGATTTCTTTGTGGAGATAGCGCGTGAGGCGAATGGATCTGTTCTCGAAGTCGGCTGCGGGACAGGGCGCGTTCTTATCCCAACCGCGAGAGCAGGCGTGGAAATCGTCGGATTCGATGCGTCAGCTTCCATGCTCTCGCTTTGTCGGGAAAAACTCTCGCAGGAGCCTGAGGAAGTTCAGGCCCGTGCAGAGATTTTGCAGGCGGATATGAGAGAATTTGATCTCGGGCGGGAGTTTGCCCTTGTAACCACTCCATTTCGGCCATTCCAGCATCTTACCGCCGTTAAGGACCAGATGGCGTCCCTTGCATGTGTTCATCGTCATCTCGTCAACGGCGGAAGGTTTATCCTGGACATTTTCAATCCCGATCTTTCACGTCTGACCGACGAAAAATATCTGAATGAATGGGAAGAGGAGCCGGAAGTCGAAATGCCGGACGGGCGCACGATGATCCGGAGGGCCCGTGTTGTATCGCGCGATCTATTCAGCCAGGTCCAGGAGGTGGAACTGGCGCACCACATCAAGTATCCTGACGGACACGAGGAGGCAATGGCCCAGCGCTTTCCGTTGAGGTATTTCTTCCGGTATGAAGTCGAGCATCTTCTAGCGCGCGCGGGGTTCGAGGTGGAACACGTGTATGCTGATTATGACAGGAGCCCCTACGGTTCCCAGTATCCAGGGGAAATGATTTTCGTCGCGAAGAAAGTATAGACAATGAGATGCCGTTGGTGGAGAAGGCCGACCTTATGGAAATACTGATTCGCTTGGACCCACTCTCATGCCTTTCCTTGATGTCAAGCGTCCGATCTGAGCTTGATGCCTCCTTGCTAACAACCCTTGGGTTTCGCATGTCAAAGATCATAACAACTGCGGGAATCTCATTCGCGAAACTGGCTTACAAAATCGAAGATCTTCCACGATGAACATTCCTGCCCTCTTGACAACCCAATCCGGATGTGGTAGAATAGTTTGAGATTCAAAGCATATTTCCTATAAGGCATTGAAGATCCGGGTGGCATACAAGCATGACGCAAAATGCGGGCGAGACCATCAATCAATATCTCGTTCAGATGGCCGAGAACCTGCCGCTGTTCAATAGATTTCGCCTCGACGCAGGTTCGCTCAAGAATCTCACGGTGCAGGAGATTCACACGGTCATGCTTATCGGTCGGATGGATGCTCCCCGAATGTCGGACCTCGCACGGCGCGGCCATGTGACCCTCGGGACTATGACCGTCATGATTAACAAGCTGGTGAAAAAAGGCTATGTAAATCGAACGCGCGATGATAAGGACAGACGTGTGGTTCGCGTGGCATTGACGGCCCGAGGGCGGAGCGCAGACAAGATGCATATGACATATCACAAGAAGTTTACCGATAAAATCCTGGGGGCGCTGACTGAATCCGAGCAGCAACAGGTGGTAGGGCTGGTCGAAAAAATCATGGCGGCTCTTGTAGAGTAAACAAAAAATTTTGGGAGAATGATTTGATAATACAACTATTTGAGTTGCAAAGCAATATGTCGACGTCTGTGCTAGG
Source organism: uncultured bacterium (assembly GCA_964482745.1). Taxonomy (GTDB): domain Bacteria; phylum Abyssobacteria; class SURF-5; order SURF-5; family SURF-5; genus CAYZZY01. The sequence goes on along the minus strand of CAYZZY010000040.1, from coordinate 6,387 downwards.
TTTCTTTGGTGAATGAGGATCAGGAGGGTAACTCATGGATTCGAAAAACAAAGGCATCCCGATTTCGGGGCTTTCCTCAAGATTATACGATCAATATAACAAGTGGGGAGGGTTCGGTGAGGCGTTTCGCAAGAAAATTGTCGATGAAGTCGCCTTGAAACCGGGCGAAAGTGTATTGGATTGCGGATGCGGCACCGGAACGCTGGCGGTCATAGCGAAACGCCAGGTCGGGCCCGAGGGGAGCGTTCACGGAATCGATCTCTCTCCGGACCAGCTCGCAATTGCAGAAAAAAAAGCGCAGAAGGAGGATCTCACTATCGGATTTCAAGAGGGTTCCATCGATGAATTGCCCTTTCCCGATGAGAGTTTCGACGCGATATTCAGTACTTTGATGATTCATCATGTCCCGGAGGACATCAAGAGGACGGCCTTTCGCGAGATGCGGCGCGTGCTCAAGCCGGGCGGAAGAATCGTTATTGTGGATTTCGGTCCTCCAAAGCATTGGTGGGGGTGGGTTGTGTTTGCTCCGTTCGTATTGATGTTCCTTCTGGTGCCAACGACCCGTGACAACCTGTTTAATCGTCTGCCGGAGATGATGTCATCCGCCGGGCTTCGCGTCACGGATCACACTATCATGAAGGAAGTCGCTCATATGATACGGGCTGGGTAAGTACAATGCGGTGTACCTACTACTCGGAGCGGGAAATGATTGTCATTCTGAGCGCCGCGAAGAATCTCAATGAATGCGACAGCCTCGGGATAAACACGAGATCCTTCATTTCGTTCAGGATGACAAAAGCGCGATGAATCTGATGCTCACTACAGCGGATGCTGATCTCCTAGTATTCGGGCGGAGGTAAAAGTGGATCTGTTTGACTATTTTCAAATATTGGCCCTGGCGCTGTTCTATCTGGTTTTTGTCGGAAGGACGATTCAGTTACAGGCAAGAGGGACCAATCCTTTTGTTCTCGGGATCGGCAAGAAAGGTTTTAAGGCGATCCTGGAGGTGGCCTTCTTTTTCGGGCTTGCCATATGGACCTACGAGGTCATTGCGCATTCGGCTCATATGGAATTCCACTTCTTGCCGGGCGTCTTCTACTCCCAATTGTTCCATTCGCAATTGCCCAAGCTAGTGGGGGCGGTCCTTATCACTGGCGGGCTCGTCATATTTATACTCTCCCTGATTTCATTTGGGAGTTCGTGGAGGGTTGGCATTGACAAGAGAAACCCCGGGAATCTTGTCACCACCGGCATCTTCTCGATAACGAGGAATCCGATATTCGTGTTCCTTGACCTCTACTTTCTGGGAACCTGGTTGATCTACTCCAACCCCTTCTTCGGCATACTCGCGGTACTCACCGCGGTCGGTATCCACTGGCAAATTCTGCAGGAAGAGGAGTTTCTGTCAAGTGAATACGGAGATCAATATCGGGAGTATATGAAAACGGTTGGGAGATACGTCTAACGCGGAAGAGCCGATCCGGTCGGCGGAAAAATGGCGGTCCGAGGCTGGTATTATTTCTTGAACCGGAAGATAGTCTCGCCCGGCTTGCTGAGGTGGAGTTTCTCGCGCGCCAGCTTCTCGATGTATTCGGGATCCTGATCCTCGAGTGCCTGCATTTGCCCATCCAGGCGGGCGCGCTCGGCTTCGAGTTCCTTAACCTCCAGTTCCATCCGCTTCACCTCGCTGTGTTGCGCGCGATATCTTGCGAAGCCGGGACGAAGGATGTATACACAGGCAACCAGAATCAGTGCCACGAGCAGGTATCTGAGGATTTGTAGGATATGTGCCTTCATCGCCCGCAAGAAAAGACGTTTTTCCCTCCGAAGGCCGCTACATCGACAAGTTCTTCCTCAATGCGAAGCAATTGGTTGTACTTGGCGATACGGTCGGAACGCGAGGCGGAGCCTGTCTTTATTTGCCCGGCGTTTGTCGCCACGGCGACGTCGGCTATTGTGGTGTCCTCGGTCTCGCCGCTTCGATGCGAGATTACCGATGTGTAGCCGGCGCTTTTTGCGAGTTCTATCGCCCGGAAAGTCTCCGTAATGGTGCCGATCTGATTCAGCTTAATGAGGATTGAGTTCGCCACGTTTTTCTTGATTCCGATACGGAGGCGTTCCGTGTTGGTGACAAAAAGGTCGTCCCCCACAAGCTGGACCTTTGCTCCAAGCTTTTCTGTGAGCGCCTGCCAGCCGTCCCAGTCGTCCTCGTCAAGCCCGTCCTCAATAGAGATGATCGGATATTTTTCGGTGAGTCCCTGGTAGTAGTCGATCATGGCGCCGACGGTCTTCTCGGGTCGTTTCTCGGCTTTCAATACGTATTTTCCGGATTTCTTGTCGAAGAATTCGCTTGCGGCAGCGTCGATGGCGATCATTATCTCCTCGCCGGCCTTGTAGCCCGCGGCCTTGATCGCCTGCATGATAACATCGAGCGCTTCGGCGTTGGAATTGAGGTTCGGCGCGAAGCCGCCCTCGTCGCCGACCGCGGTCACAAGTCCCTTTTTCGCGAGAATTATCTTGAGCGCGTGGAAAACCTCGACTCCCTTGCGAAGCGCCTCACGGAAGCTCATGGCCTCGACGGGAACGATCATGAATTCTTGGATATCGAGGTTATTGTCGGCATGCTGTCCGCCGTTGAGAATATTCATCATGGGGACGGGGAGCAGGTGCGCGTTCACCCCCCCGAGATATTGATAAAGAGGCAATCCGAGCAATGTCGCCGCAGCTTTTGCAGTTGCTATGGAAACGGCCAGAATCGCATTTGCCCCGAGCTTCGCTTTGTTTGAGGTGCCGTCGAGGTCAATCATCGCTTCGTCCACGACAATCTGTTGGGTCGCGTCAAGGCCCGCTATGTGCGGTCCGATAAGCTCGTTCACATTCTGTACGGCCTTTGTTACCCCTTTGCCGCCGAACCGTTTCTTGTCGCCATCGCGGAGTTCCACCGCTTCGTGCTCTCCGGTAGACGCTCCCGAAGGCACTGCCGCCCGCCCCATGGCGCCGCTGGCGAGCGTGACCTCCGCTTCAATCGTCGGGTTTCCCCTCGAGTCCAGAATCTCACGCGCTTTCACATCGATGATGGTTGCCATTTCTTTCGTGTCCCGCCTCAAAGTTTGATGTCGATATACGAGTCTTCCCTCAGCCTTTTCATCCAGTCCTTGTACTTCTCGCTTCGTTTCATCTCGTGTATGCGTTCTTCGATGGCCTGTCGCGATTCCTCAAATGCCACTTTTCTGGCCGGAAACGCCTCCAATGCTTGCAGAATGTGAAATCCGTAGGCCGTCTGGATTACGGCGCTCGTCTCGCCCGTCTTGAGGCTGAAGGCTATCTCTTCCAGTTCGGGCAGGATTTCACCGGGGCCGGCTATCCCGATGACCCCTCCTTTGTCACGGTACGGGCCTTCCGAATATTTTTTCGCGAGTTCCGAGAAATCCATTCCGTCCTCGATCAGGACGTGCAGCTCTTCCGCTTTTTGCCGGACTTGTTCGACATTCTCCGCCGTGCTATCGCTTGGAATCTGAAGGAATATCTGCGCCAGATTGACCTTTGGTTCCGTTATAAATTCCTCCGGATGTGCATCGTAGTATTCACGGATGTCGTTGTCAGTGATATCGATCCCGGCCCCGAGCACGCGCCTGAGGGTCTCTTGCACCAGTACCTGCTCGGCGACCTGGTCGCGATATTCCCTGTAAGTGACTCCCTTGCTCGCGAGCGTCTCCAGAAAAATGTCTTCGGACGGGAACCTCTTCTTTACCGCTTCGACGCGGGTGTCAACGCTTTTCTCGTCGGCAGTAACGCCCCTCTGCTTTGCTATCTGCAATATCAGCCTCGTGTCGATGGCCTGCTCGATGATAGTATCCCTCAGTTCCGTCATCTTCTTCTTTAATTCCGCGCTCGCATACTTCGCCCGGTATTCCTGCATCAGCGGCATCATCATCTCGTTGATCTCGCTGACGAGGATGGCGTCATTATTGACGACGATTGCGATGCCGTCGATAACACGGGGAATCGCGTCTGTCGGGAAGAGAGAAAGAGACACGAGGCCGACGAGGAGTATGCCCAACACCTGTCGGATACCGGCAAAGGAGATTTTGTCTAACGTATTTCGCATAGTATACTTAGGAACAGGATACCATAAAAGAACCGGAGCGTCAATGACAATTGGGGGTGAACGTCCCTTTTGATTGCACAGGGAACACTGAACAGGGGCGGTTCGCGAACCGCCCCTGCAACGATCAGAGGGGACTGTCCCTATTTACGGCCCGAGCTTGTCGAGGGCGTAGAATGGGGACTGTACCCGGCGCGAACCGGGCCGTCAATGCATCTCCCAGCCGCCGCTTATGTTGATTGCCTGACCGGTCATGTAGGCGGCATCCTCGGAGCAGAGGAAGGCCACGACACCGGCGACGTCCTCGGGCGTGCCGCCACGGCCAAGCGGGATGTTCTTAATCTTCTCGGCCACGATCTCTTCCACCGAGACTCCCGCGGCCTCCGCCATCTTCACGTGTCCCTCACGCATGAGTTCGGTGTCGATATAGCCCGGACACACAGCGTTGATATTGATCTTGAACGGCCCCAGCTCGAGCGCCATCGTGCGTGTCAGGCCTATGATCGCCTGTTTCGCCGCAATATAGGCGGCCAGGTAGACGGTCGGCGTTTTCGCGGTGCGAGATGAAAGGTTCACGATTTTTCCGCCCCCACCCTGCGCCAGCATACGCTGGGCCGCCGCCTTCGAGCAGAGGTATGAGCCCGTTGCGTTGATGTCGAGCGTCCGCCGCCACGCCGATTCCTCCATCATCATAACCGGCCCCGCGCCGGGACTGCCGCCCGCATTATTTATAAGGATATCGAGGCGGCCCAGTTCGGCGACCGTTTGCTCGACCATCGCCTCGACCTCGTCGCTTTTTGTGACGTCGCATCGGATCGCCGTCGCGCGAACGCCCAGTCCGCGAAGTTCTTCGGCGGTCTCGTTGAGTTGTCCCCATGAGCCCATTCCGTATCCGGGTGTATCCTTGAAATCGGCGCAGATGTCGCTGATGGCCACGTCGGCGCCCTCCTGGGCGAACCGTCTCGCTATGCCCGCTCCGATGCCGGTCGTTCTTCCCACTCCGGTGACCAGCGCCACCTTGCCCTCGAATCTTTTCATTGTATGAGTCTCCCCATGCCATTCACCAAATCCAAGTATAATGCTATATAATACACCAAACCACATGCGGCATTCTACATGCTATCCGATGGGAAGAGTTTCATCTGCAATAGATCGATTTTAGAAAGAAGGAGGGGGATGTGAGTTCGAACATTTATAAGGCGGAGGAGATGCTTTATCCGCAGATGCGTGACCTGGATCGGGACAAGACCGTCCTTGTTCTGCCGGTGAGCGCGCAGGAGGTGCACGGACACCATCTGCCGATGGGGATGGACAGCTTTTTCGCCGGGATGAATGCCTCCGATTTCGCAGAAAAATTCGCGAAGGCGCATCCGGACTGGTCGGTTGTGCTCTATCAGCCGCTCACGCTCGGTACCGACGAACTCCCGTTGCCGGGATCCATCTCCACGGCTCCCCGCGTTCTGCGAGACGCCGTTTTCGGGTTCGGCAATTCGCTCGCGATGCACGGATTCAAATATATAGTGGTGACAAACGGCCATGGGGGCGCGCGCCAGCCGCCCGCGCTCGAGGAAGCGTGCGAGCGCGTCAGCCGGAAGCACGGGGTAGCGATGATATCGCCCTCGATGAAAGTGCTCTATCCGTATCCGACAGGCGAGGCGCTCCCGGAAATCGAGGCGGAACTCGGGCGTCCTCTCACGGAGGTCGAAAAAACTGCATTAAGCACCGGGGGCGAGCACGCGGCCGTCATGGAAACCTCGTTAATGCTTGCTTTCAGGCCTGAGCTTGTGGCGAATTCATACAAGGACTGCGAGATGGATGGCCCGCCGCATGTTCCCTGGGTGTTGAAGATCGGCTTGTTCCTTGGCTCGGTGATAAGGGCAGTCGGATTCCGAGATGCGGCAAAGAAATTCGATCTCGTGGCCAACGGACTGTCGCGCAATATCGGCTGGTACCTCAACGCTAAAAGAGGGTACGGCGGACATCAGGTCACCTACATGGGCAATCCGTCTGCCGCTTCACCCGAACTCGGAAAAGCATTAAGGAACCTGATCGCGCGCGATCTGGTGGAGGAAGTCGATTCCGTCATCGAGGGTCGCACGCTGCCGTCAGAAGTTCACAGCCTTTTCTGGGCGATGCCGATCCTCCGAACCGATTTTTTTCGGAATCTCGGGCTGGCTGTCGGGGCTGTGCTGGTCATTGTGTTTCTGATACTTGTGCTCATGTGATGTTAAAAAAACAAGAGAAAAAGCTCCTTTAAGCTGTTTTAAAGCTTCCATCATCCA
>CAYZZY010000039.1:0-15754 GCA_964482745.1 uncultured bacterium | reverse complement strand
AGGTCGGAGGCGTCAAGGATCCGCACGTTATCATCTTCAATGAAAACATAGACAGGTTTTTCCGCCTTCCCTGTTATGACGATGTTGTCGAATCCGGCGCGCTTCATGTTGAAACCGAAGGTCATGCTTCCGCTGCCGGCGGAGATGGCGCCGGAGAGAGGAAACTTCGAGGTTCCGATGATTCTGGCCGCGCCGGGCACCATCGTGCCAATCAGCGGACCGGCGCCGATGATTATGGGATTCTCCGGCGCGAGCGCATCATTGCCGGGCTCGATCAGGTCGTAGGCGAGTTTGTTATTTAAGCCGAGGCCTCCCAGATAGAGTTTGGCATCAGCCATATCCAGCGGCTTGCTTTCGACCTTGCCGCCTGACAGATCGGCGAACAGGATTTTTCCCGCGTATCCGAAGTAGTCCACGATCAACCCTCCTCCACACGCGTAAGCGCTCCATAAACGCAGTAATCCGCACAGAGAGAGCACTGGATGCATTCATCGGTGAAGCCTGCTCCTTTCCCGTCGTCAGGAGCGCGCTCGATCCTGATTCGGGCGAGAGCCGGGTTGAAGATGTCATGATAGGTGAACGAGCAGATCAACTGGCAGTTGAGACAACCCGTACATCTGTCAAGGTCGATAAGAACTTCCGGATTGTTTTCATCGGTATATGGCATGGTGACACCTCTCCTATTTGATTCGGAGATGATTCAGCGACTTCTGCCTGACGACCTACTGTTTTTGATCCGTCTTTCGGTTCATATACTCCACTGCATCCAAAATCCCGTGGGGTGTCAGCGGGAACATCTTCATCACACGTAAGATATATTCCGCGGTCGTTATGAGCCACGACTTTTGAGGAATCGGATTCAGCCAGACGGTCTTGGGAAACTTCGTTGTGATCCTTTTCAGCAACTCTATGCTTGGAACCTCGCATTCCTCCCGCGGCTCTATGGACCCGTACCTGGCCATTAACTCGTGAGGCGCCATGTCGGCGTCCCCTACGATAAACACCTTGTGGGCGGGGTCGTTTTTCAGAACCTTTTCGAGAGCAACGGGTTCGCGCCTCATTTCGTCAGTATACACCCTGTCATAGACGGAATTATGGAAGAAGTAGATTTTCAGATCGTGCGTAAACCTTCTTTTCATCTTCAGGAAGAGCAAGGAGACGGTTTTGGCATACGGCCTCATCGAGTATCCGCCGTTATCAATGAAGAGCAGGACACGGAGTTTGTCTTCGGATACGGGCTTCAGATAGGGAACAAAGATGCCGGCCTTTTTGACACCTTCATCAATCGTTTTTTCGATATCCAGCTTGAAATCGACAGTCGAATCGGCGATATTCTTCAGCGAGGCCAGTGTTACGTCGATCATGTCATCGGTAAGGACCTTGTCGATCATGACAGGATAATATTCGGGATCGCCCAGGACTTTCCTCGCGCTCTTGCCTCTTCCCGCGCCGCCGATCCTGACTCCGCCGACCCCTCGTCCGCCGTGACCGTAAGGGGAGATTCCGCCGGTTCCGATCCAATGGGCGCCGCCGCTGTGCGGGCCTTTCTGCTGCCGGGCAACAAGTTCCATCCTTCTCAGTATCTCTTCGATGTCGATGTTTCTATAGTCGGCTATCGCGTCTTCAAACGGAGACCGCCCGTCTCCTCCATTGCCGCCCTCGGTATCCTTCATATTGGGATCATCGTCGGCGAATATGTCTTCGCCTGAGAATTTTCTGGCTATTTCCGCGGTCGTGCTGCTCTTGAGCGCTTCATCCAGAAACTTGTCCACCAGTTCAGATTCGTCGAAATCCCATTTTGTCTTTCCGGTCTGTTCGAGGAACTTCTCCAGCCAGGTAGCGTATGAAACAGAATTCTTCACTGCTTCTTCAAGCGTCCTGGCGTTCTCGGTTACGATACCCAGGAAATAATTGAAGAAGGCAAGATTGTAGGGGCCGAGATCCCGTTTGCCCTTGACGACCAGAATTCTTCCGATGTCAAAGAGGTCGCCGAGATTTGAAACCAGCCCGCGCTCCATGCAGTGGTACAATTCACCGACCGTGCGAACGTCGGCCTGCAGGCCATATTTTTTCAGTGTTTCCGGAAAGCTCGTGAACATTATTGCAGGACCTTAATACGGTCTTCTGGTTCCCATGCCCTGACGAATATTATCTATGCCTTTTTCCTTGATGGCTTCGAGTACCGGCAGATCGTCCTTATGCTTGACCAGAGTCTGGTATCCTTCCAGATGTTTCAGGTCTTCCGGCGAGATCCGGCCGTTGCGTTTTAAATATTCAAGCCAGTCAATGATCTCGCTGGTGGATGGCTTTCTCTGCAATCCCATTTCCCTCAACTGATAGAAGATGGTGATCGCCGCCTCCACCATCGCTTCGTTTGTGTCGGGATGATGCAGGCGCAGAATCTCTCTCATTCTCGCGGGATTGGGGAACTCGATATAGTGGTAGACGCACCTCCTGATGAAGGGCGCGGGAAGATCCTGTTCGTGGTTGCTCGTGATTACGATTGTCGGCATTTGCTCCAATGTCGTTTCGATAATCTCCCCCGTTTCCGGGATGATCACTTTCCTGTCATTGATGACATAGAGAAGATTATTGGGAAACTCCCTCGGCGCCTTGTCAATCTCATCGATGAGCAGTATCGAATCAGGAGTCTGATAGGACTTTGTCAACGGTCCAAGCCTGACATAGTTATCGAGACTGTCAATCCGCCTCCCCTTGAGATCGAGTCGCGTGTCGAGCCCCGCCCGCTCCATTTGCGCGTTCGCGATCACCGCCTGCGAATCCATGAGTCTCAAGACATCATCGAAACTCGAGACGAGGTGTGCAACCTTGCTTTCCGACGTTACGGGAAATTCGAATATGGGCAGGCCGGTATGGCTTGCATATTCCTGCGCGAGTTTGGTCTTGCCGGTACCCGGTTCACCCTCAAGAAGGAGAGGTTTCCCTAAAATCCTTGCTATCAGGAACGCCTTCGCCAGGTCACTGTCGAGTATGTATTTGTCCGATCCTTCAAATCCGTCAAGCTTGGCCATCTATCTTTCTCCTGGGGGATGAATAAAGAACACTCACAAAACGATTTTGCATACAACATGGACACATTATTTTATCATAGATTCGGCTGATTCTTCAATTGGCGCCGAGGTGGTGTTCGATATCTTCACAGGGTGTCGCGGCGCAGCGCAGCATAGCCGCAACCGAACATTGGCTCTGGGTACAGTCCCCGTCGCCGAGAAGACCTTGCAATCATTGAGCCTATAAGAGACACCAATAAAAAAATACGACAAAAATCACGATTTTGAAAAAAAGAGGGGCGCGGAGGGTCTTTAGTAGTAATACCAGATTGTCTTGTAATGTTCGAGGTTCTCGCCGGCCGCTTTGAGTCTTCTCATGTAATCGTAGATGGACACGTCAGTGTGCACATAGGTATCCACAAGTTCAAGTTTCTTCTCCCACGGATGGAATTCGTAGACCCTGCGTCCGTCCGGAAGGATGGATATGACGTCATGATGCTGCCAGGCACGCAAGTAGTTTTTTCCAAGGCCCGGAACATTAAAAACGATCTCATCGGTCCTGACCGTGCCGGGCAGAAGGCGGGCCTCTTCGTGCTGTTCCTGCAGGAGACGGGCGATCGGAACGCGGTAATCATCCGTCTCCTCTTTCCCCTTGGTATTGAAGGTATAGTAGGATGTTACGCCGATCAGGCGGAGTTTGTGGCGCAATTGAGCCGCTTCGAACTTGCGCGAGTTATTGAAGGTATAGACCAACTGATTGTAGACATCGATGCCGTAACGGCGGAACTTCTGCACGGCTTCCATCGCCTGAGGTGTGATTTCGTAGGGATGCTCGAAGTGAGTTACGATAACCACCTCTCGCTTCCCCGGGTTATGGAAATGGTTAATATCGCGCACGAGGGCGTCCGTAATTCGTTGCGGCAGCGTAACCGGCGTGCGAGTGCCGATCCGGATTCTTTCCACGTGCTCTATGTGTGAGAGCCTGAAGAGCAAATTCTCGATCTTGTCATCGGGCAGGAGCATGGGATCGCCGCCGGTGATAAGGACCTCCATGATTTCGGGCGTATCGGCGATCCATTCGATGGCCTTATCGAGGTCCTCTCTGCTGAGAATGGCATTGGGAGAACAGACGTCTTCGATCTCCCAATTCCGCTGGCAGTATACACAGATCTGAGGACAGGTAAACACCGGCTTGAGAATCACGATACCGGGATACCGCCTTGTGATCCCCTCAACAGGGGACGTATCGTGTTCCAGCATAAAATCCATTGAGCGCTCCGACCGGGCGCGCAACTCTTTCATCAGGGTAACATACTTGAGAGTGGGAATCACCTGAGCCCGTACGGCGCCATCTTTTTTTCCTCCCAGTTTTTTATCCAGAAGCGAAAGATAGTATGGCGTGATGCCGAACGGAATCCGATATTCGCTTGCGAGCCTGACCGCCTCGTGTTCTTCCTCCGTGAGTTGCACAAGGGCTGCCAGAGTATTCACATCACGGATGATATTCCGGGTGTGCCATGTCCATTTTTCCCATTCCAATTCCGTTGCCTTGAAATACTCCAGTATTCGCACCTTGTTGAAGCTCCGCTTACGGATTACGTCATCATCCAGGCCGCAGGGATATGTACCCATGGATTTCCGGGCCGCCCGCATCATGCGTGAGAGATCCGCCGAGCGCAGTTTGGCCGCACGACGCCCGCCATGCCTCTGAAAGGCGGGAACCTTGTGAGAATAGATGCCGGCCTTACCCATGATACCCCGCAGGAGATGTTCTAGTTCAGCGAAGAAGCCGGCCGACGGCTTGACGAGGCCCCGATAGTCAGTGCGATGGAGCAAATCATCCAAGTACTGAAGGAGGCTGTACCCGGCCAATTGTTCACTCCTGGCAGACAGGACATTCTTAAAGACAATATTGGCGTCCCGAGCGAGAACCCATTCCAGGGGAGGAATCGAAGAATCATCGTCAAAAGTCGCCCGTAGCATATCATCCAGAAATTCGCGCATCCTGGTTCTTTTTGATTCGAGATCGTCCCCAGAAAGCAGAATATCCTTCAGCGGAGGCGCCAGATCCAGAATCCTGAACAGTCGGTCCTTAATTCTTCTTCTTTCCATCATTTTTTCATCTCGGGTTTGAGCATCTCTCAGTCGATTTCGCCTTTACACGGCTCAGGCTCCGGCTTTGGTATCACCGCCGGCGCGGGCAAGCGTGTTTCCTCGGAGTTGGACTCATCCCTGAGAATGATGCGCGCGTCAACGATGCGGGCGCCATTCTCGTAGGCAATGACTGGATTGAGGTCCATCTCCGCGATTTCCGGATAGGCTTCAACAATCTCCGAGCAAATGAGCAACAGCCGGCGGAGAGCAATCTTGTCGCAGGGGGGATAGCCCCTGAAGCCTTTTAAAAGGGGCGCGGCGCGGATATTCTCCATCATTCTCCCCGCGGTCCGCGGCGAAATAGGCAATACCCGGAAGGAAACATCTTTTAAGAATTCAACCATCACGCCGCCCAGGCCAAACATGATAACAGGCCCGAACTGATCGTCGATCTTTGTCCCGATAATGACCTCGAGGCCCGACCTTTCCATGGGGGTAACCATTACGCCACGGATATCCGCCTCGAAATCATAATGCCTCACGCTTTCGATAATCTCCGCAAAGGCCTGACGGACCTCGCCGCCGGTTTTCAGGTTCAGGCGTACGCCCCCGGTGTCGCTCTTGTGGAGGATGTCCGGCGAGACAATTTTCAGAACCACTGGATTCCCTATCTTTTCGTATGCCTGAACTGCCTCATCGGCTGTGGTGGCGAGGATATCACCGGATACCGGCGCGCCGTGCAGCCGAAACAGGCTCCTGGCTTCCGTCTCGAGCAGGAACCATCGACCTTCCTCCCTGACCTTATCGATGATCTTGCGCCCTTCCGGCTTTTCCTTCGCCCGCCAGTTGAATACGAAATTGACTTTGGCGTGGTATTCCCTGAGATATCGTCCTCTTTCGGCCAGAGCGCCGACGCAACTACAGGCCACATCGAGAGAATCGTAAACCGGGATCTGATAATAGCGCAAGAGATCCAGCGCATGAGGTTTGGCCGAACTATAAAGACTGTGCACAACAATCGGTTTATTGCTTTTCTGCACAAGCTTGCCAAGATGATGAGCGGCGTCCTCTTCTTTCCAGGAGAGGCTTTCAGCAAAGCGAATCCCATAGCCTCCGAAAAGGCCCACCATCAGGAGCCCGCCCACATTGTGGTCTTTCAGGATGATGCGGGCACATTCGGCAAAGAGGTATGGATCGGCATCGGTCCCTCCAGCCACATCCACTGGATTTCTTACCGAAGCGGTGAAGGGGAGAATTTTTTTGAGCTTTTGCTGCCTTTTTTCGTCCAGCACCGGGATGGATAAACCCAATTCGGTCAGGATGTCGGCGGCAATGGTGGCATGCCCTCCCCCGTCGGCCAGGATCGCTATCTGGTTATTCTTGATGGGCGGCAGACTTGAAAGGGTTTCGGCCACTGGAAAAAGGACATCCGATTTTTCCACCATTATGATGCCCGCCCTTTTAAAAGCGGTGCGCGCAACCTCAGAAATCCCCGCCAGGGCGCCCGTGTGTGAACCCGCTGAAAGCTGGCCCGTAACGGAAGACCCGCTCTTGAGCAGAACGACCGGTTTGCGCAGGGTGGTCTTATATGCCTCCTGCAGAAAGCGACGCCCATCGCGCATGCCTTCCACATACATAAGAACGGCCCGGGTGTTGGAATCGTTCTTAAAGAATTCCAGATATTCGTGAAAACGGATGTCCGATTCGTTTCCCACGCCCACATAATACGAAAAACCCTTACGGCTCTTGAGCTTGGCTTCGGTTATGAGGGTCAGTGCCATGTTGCCGCTCTGGGAAAGCAGAGCAATGTCGCCTTTAGGCACGTCGTTCATACCCACCAGATTCAAGTTTCTCTTGAGATTCATCATACCGGAGGTATTCGGTCCGATGATACGAATATTGTAACGACTTGCCATGCTGACGAGGTCATCCTCGAGCTTTTTTCCTTCATCCCCGAGTTCGCGGAAGCCGCCGGCAATGATGACGGCACCGGCAACGCCCTTCTTGCCACACTCTTCCAGCACCGCCTCAATTGTATTGGCCGGTGTGGTAATAAGCGCAAGGTCGACGGATTCCTCGATATCGCCAATCCTGGCGTAACAGTGCAAGCCGAGGATACTCTTTTCTTTGGGATTCACCGGAAAAATTTTTCCTTCATATTTTCCATCCAGAAGCGTACGGATGGCCTGAAAGCCCCGTTTGGTCTCGATCCTGGAAGCTCCGATAATGGCTACCGATTCCGGATTAAGAACCCTTTCCAGTGGCATTGTCCCTTCCTTTCAGTTTCGCTCCGTTCTATATAACAGACACACTGAATATCTATGTGTGTTTGCGATCTTCAAAACGCTGCAGCGATTCCTGGCGCTCCTTTGTGGATACGCACGCCAGGCAGGCCTCTATCTCGTAGTCCATCAGAGCATCGAGGCTTACTTCGCCGGCCATCTGAAGTCCTCTTTTGATCATTCTGATGGAAAACGCTGAATTTTGAGCGATCTGCCCGGCCATCTCCCGGGCCGCCTCCATAAGACGGTCGCCCTGTACCGCCATATTGACCAGTCCGATCCTTTCGGCCTCGCGCCCATCGATATTGCGGGCCGTGAAAAGGAGTTCCCTGGCCTTTGCAGGACCGATCAGATCTTGAATCAAACGCATGGCCCCGCCGGTCACGGAAGAGGTCACCCTCGCCTCCGGCGATCCGATCTGGGCGTCTTCGGCCGCGATGCGGATATCGCATGCGAGCGCCAGTTCATAACCGGAGCCCAGTGCATATCCGTTGATGGCAGCTATAGTGGGTTTTTCGAATCGAATGATCTTGCGGGATGCTTCCTGAAGTTCTTCGAGATAGTCGCGGTAGGCTTCCAGGCTGCGATCCTTGGATTCCTTGAGGTCCGCGCCTGTGGAGAAGGCGCGTCCCTCTCCCGTGATAATGAGGACTTTTACGTCGGGATCGTTGCGGGCGTCTTCGAGGGCTGCTTGAAAATCGAGCCAGAGCTGTTTATTCATAGCATTCAGCACTCTGGGCCGATTAAGCTTCAGCGTCGCGATGCCGTCGTCTTTCTCATACAGAATACATTCAAAATCCATGGCATGCTCCTTCTCTTCTCGGCTCGGCTTGATGCCTTGAAAGCCATTCTTCCCATCGCCTGATCCAGACGGAGTTCTGCCAGCAGCACAAAGACCAGGGGAAACATAGACTCCTGCCCTGATCCATGCAACCCGCCCTTGAATCGTCCAGAAAGGCACGTATCAAACGCAGGCATCATCAGGTGTCTAGTAACCAGTATAGCAGAAATCCTCGATATTTTCATGGAATCAGGCAGGAAAGTGGGGTGTGCTGCTAATCCGCATAGACGGATTAACCTTAGCTCTGCAAAGAGTTGCTGAGACCTGAGCCAATTTCTCGAGTCCCGGGCCGCATGGTAAAATTTGTCATCATTTAGACCTGTCCGGCCATTTTTGCTCTAGAAATTTGTCCCGACAATGCATGCAAGGCGTCATGTCCGCGAAAACAGGAATCGATTTTTTACCTGGCGGTTCAGTGGATTCTCGTTTCTTCGACATGTCCAGCGCAGGTCCCGTGGAAATAACAGTTTATGCCCAGAACCAAGAGCGGCAGTCAGGGCGTGTGCTTGCGGATGTACTCGCCGATACGGTCGATCCCCTGTTGGCCCTCCGGGAGCATCGATGCAAAGTAATGCCAGACGTGAATCATATCCTCCCAGGGCTCGAGCGTGACATTCACGCCCGCCTCGCGCGCGCGATCGGCAAGCCGGGTCGAATCATCAAGCAGCACCTCGGCCGTTCCCACATGGATCAGCATAGGCGGCAGCCCGCCCAGGTCGGCATAAAGAGGAGATATCAAGGGGGTGCGTCGATCCATCTCACCGGCGTAAAAGCTTGCCATCCATTCTATTCCGCCCGGCTTGACAACGGGGTCGACCTCGGCCTTTGTGGTCATGGACTCTCCGGTTCCTGCCAGGTCAACCCACGGCGAAATGCAGACCGCCGCCGCGGGCATAGGCTCACCCGCGTCGCGCAGCGCCACAAGCGTTGCGACCGTCAGGCCTCCTCCGGCGGAATCCCCTCCTATCACGATTCGGGCCGGATCCATACCCTCTGAGAGCAGCCATCGGTAAGCGGCCACCGAATCCTCGACCGCGGCGGGATGTGGATGCTCCGGGGCCAGGCGATATTCGACCGAGAGAGCACGCGCCTTTGCCGCCCGGGACAGGCGAGATACCATATCGCGGTGCGTGTCCAGAGAGCCAATCGCATAGCCACCGCCATGAAGATAGAAAAGAATGCGTTGTGCCGATGCCCCGGGAGCGACAATCCATTCCGCGCGAACGCCGCCCGCCTGCACCGACTCGCATTGTATGTCATCAGCCAGCGGAAACATCCTGCCGACTTCCTCGAAATCGGCGCGGGCCTTCTCGATTGGAGGCTGATCCTCCATCTCACGGGCCTGGATCATTTTCATGAGCATGTCAAATTGTTCGCTTGGCATAGCGCTCCCCTTTTAAATGACAAGCCGTATGTCATCGGCGGGTCCTGAGTCTCTCACACACTCCAAAAGTCTCACCGGCCGCGCGGTCTACCTCAATGGACGCCTGTTGCCTCAGATCGAGTGGATTTCGTCCAGCGTAATGATCTCCGGCGGACCGGACGCAAACGACATGGCCTTTTCCATAAAATCCTGAAAATGCTGCGTGGACCCGTGGACGCCTAAAGCTTCCATGTCTTTGTAACGTTCGATGAACACCAGGGTGTCAGGGTCATTCTCGTTGATATTGAGCGTATAATGGAGCGTGCCTTCTTCCTCGGCCACCTTTGACATTAGCACCTTGACTCCTGCAATAGCCTCTTCTTTGTTTTCTGGTTTTATCGGCACTTTAGCGATAACAGCGATCATGTTACATCCTCCTTGTTTGTCTGCAGGTTACCCCTTCCGCCCCTTCGCGCCAATATTGGCGAAGCTTGAGCGAAAACCAAACACATCATTTCTACCCCTCTTTACGAGAGCCGCGAAATGCATGCCCACCCGAATCTGACTTTAAGTGGACCCTGAAACATTCCCGCGTTCAGTTTTAATTCGAACTCCAGACGAGTTTGCCGTTCTTTTTCTGCAGGTTGGCTTCCCCCTTCTCCTGAAGATGCTTGAGCGTGGTCAGAACCTGCATCATCTTCATCGCCTTAAGATTAAAAGACGTGTTGGGCATGAGCCTGGTGAATAATTCGGTGAGCGTGCCCTCGCGCTCGGACAGGCATCGAGTCAGATCGCTGACATATCCATGCGTGGTCTCTATCATTTTGTCAAGCAGCTTTTGGACATTTTCTTTTCCGCGAACCGGCTCTCCGTGGGCCGCAAGGAAGATCTCGATGTCCATATCGCGAACCTTCTCCAGTGAGGCCAGACCGTCGGCATAGTTGGAGTGCGGGTTGTTCAGGTCCGCGCCGGTACCTGTCTCCAGATCGACCAGGTCGCCCCCTATGAAGATCTTTTCATCGGGGATGTAGTATGACATGTGACCGGGGCTGTGACCGGGGGTGTGGCAGGCGATGACTTTCAATCCAAAATCCAGTTCCTCGCCTCCATTCAGGACTTCACTCACACGGATCCCTTCATACTTGCCTCCGAGATACCATAGCAATATTTTGAAAAAAATGAGAGGGAGACCGAAAACTTCTTTATAGAAGTCGCCGATGTCCGGCAGCATCGCCTTGAAACCCGCTTCCTGCGATTCTACGATCGGTTTCTCCCAGGGATGCGCATACACTTTGGCGACATATTTCTGTAGAACGATACAGTCGCCGGTGATGTGATCCCAGTGCGAGTGTGTATGAAGCACGGCTCGTGTTGCGCTCAGGTCGATGCCGTCGGCCGTTGCCGCTTTCTCGAGATCCTTGAACGAACCACCGACGATAAGTCCGGTGTCAAACATTACCTGCTTGTCGGTTTTCAGAACGACCACATTGCACGAGCCGGTTCCCCGCTCGATCTTTTCCTCCGGCCGTCCTTTGTAGAAGTAGACGTTGTCCGTGATCTTCATCGGCGCCTCCGGTTAAGGAACAGAGTGTGAGTTCCGTGCAGGGCAATCACGACCAGATGCAATGTCTAATAATCATATCGAAATACACCCAATTTGCATTCTTCGCATCGCGCCGCTTCCAGTGTCGGAGCATTCCACCAATCAGTGATTTTTCTGAGTCTTGTACCGGCAAATATTGCTTTGGTTTTCTCCTTCTCGCTCCAACGCAGACCTGCGCCTTTGCCGGTTATAAATCCATGTGACATTTCTTTGCCACACTTTGGGCACAGTGTCGCCTTCAACGCTTCCGAGTCCGCCGGAAGGCTCATCTGCCGATCCTCCTCTCTTTATGCGGTGATGACTCTCTCGAAAAAGGCAGGTCAGTCGGCGAAATACCTCTCCTGTGATTCTTCAAGCGTGGTCTTGAGCGCGCTCACGCATTGATCTATCTCTTCTTCTGTAATGATAAACGGCGGCGCAATCATTATCACGTCACCGCGACCCTGCTCGTCCTGATAATATCCGGGATAGAAGAACACGCCTTTGAACATGCATTGCATGACGATGTCCATCTTGACGTTCTTTTCTTTCGGGAATGGCTCCTTCGTTTCCTTGTCCTTGACGAACTCGATCGCCCACAGCATTCCCTTGCCTCTGATATCACCGACCATCGGCAGCGATTCGAGTTGCATGAGACTTTCCTGGAGGTAATTGCCCATCTCCGCCGCGCGCGCGATCAGGTTCTCTTCCTCTATGATTCGCTGAACCTCGTTTCCGATGGCGCATGAGATCGGGTGGGCGGAAAACGTGTATAGATGCTGAAATTCGGCCTCTTTCTCCTTGAATATCTCGGCTATGTCTTCCTTGACCGCCATGCCCGCGAGCGGGGCATAACCGCTGCTTACTCCCTTGGCAAACACGGAGATGTCGGGGAGCACGCCGAAATGATCCATGGCCATGTTCTTGCCGGTCCGTCCGAATCCGGTCACGACTTCATCCACGATGAAGACGACATCATACTTGTCACACGTCTCGCGGATAATGGGGAAATACTCTGCAGGAGGAACCAGCGCGCCGGCGGCGGATGCGACAATCGGCTCTGCGATAAATGCTGCAACCGTGTCGGGGCCCTCGGCGAGGATTTTCTTTTCAAGGTCGAGCGCGCAGTCGATGTCGCAACCCGGGTATTCTTTCCCGAACGGGCATCGGTAGCAGTAGCATGGCTCTACGCGTGGATTCTTCCACATCATCGGAAGAAAGTCTTTCTGCCTCGACTTTATGTCGCTGATCGAGAGGGTCAGCATCGTCATTCCGTGATAGCCCAGGTTTCTCGATATGATTTTGTATTTTGATTCCCTTCCTGCTAGAACCTGGTACTGGCGCGAGAGCTTGATTGCCGCCTCGTTGGCCTCCGACCCACCTGAACAGAAGTATATCTGGTTCAGTTCTTTGGGCATAATTTTTTTGATTCGCTTGACGAGTTCTATCCGGGCTTTCGACGCGAACACCGGCAAGACATACGAGACTTCGCCAAGCACCTCGGCAGCCGCTTTTGCGACCTCTTTGCGCCCATGTCCGATATTGACCGCCATGGGCCCGCCTGAAGCGTCTATGATCTTTCTGCCGAATGAATCATGCAGGTATACGCCCTCGGTCTTTGTGATAAGAATGGGGGGAACGCCGGGGAGTGGCAAAAACATGTTATCGATAACTTCTTGCATTTCCATAATACAATCCTCTCTTGTGCGGGAGACCGCGCCCGAATCGGGCGACATATTCGAATTCGACCGGAGCCGAAACGGCTTTTCTTTGATTCATTCGCTTATTCCGTTCTCGATCAGTTCCAACATGACAGGTTTTGTATCCATGTACGCATAACGCCGCATGCCCTTCCCCTGCTGCAGCACATGAATGCCCATCTTTTTGAACTCCCCTACCCTCTCGTCGAAGTCAGGGACATACATGCCGACATGGTGTATTCCCTCGCCATTGTTTTCAAGGAAATCGACGTGGATCGAAGGCCCTTCGATTATCTGGATCAATTCCAATTGGACCGCGCCCAACTGAGCAAAGGCGAGCTTGCCCCTGATCATTATCTCGCGGCCGTCGCCGAGGACCGCCGGCTCCTCGCCTTCAATAACGGAAAAGCTTTCCTTTCCAAAAATCTTTTCGTAGTTCCGTACACACTCATCAACGTCGCGCACAACTATTCCAATCTGATCGACACGCTGGAAGATAGAGGCGTTCGGTTTCCCTTCAGACTGTTCCATCAAATGGTCCTTTCATAATACTTCATGCGCGCAAAAATCCGCCATGAATGAGAAAAAGGGTGTGCCGCGGTCCACCGGGTAATCTCACTCACACATTTCGTCGATTTCCGACAACACCCTGTTGAGGACATCGATGCCGAAGTCGATCTCGTCTTCTGTTATCGTCAGGGGAGGCGCGACACGTATTGTATTCGGAACAGCGGATCCGACCATGAGGCCGTTCATTACACATTTTTCCAGAATCATCGTCTCCGGATACTCGGAAATATCCCCCGTGAACGTAGCGAACCGGTCCGCCTTGACGAACGGTTCCTTTGTCGCCTTATTCCTGACGACTTCGAAACTGCCCATCAGTCCCGTGCTTTGTGCAAGTCCCACGCACTTATGTTCGCCCTCGAGTTCCTGGAGCTTCTTGTGCAGGATCGCTCCCTTCCGGAAAGCGACCTCCGGAATATTCTCGTCAATCATGAATTGGACCGCGGCTGCGA
Source organism: uncultured bacterium (assembly GCA_964482745.1). Taxonomy (GTDB): domain Bacteria; phylum Abyssobacteria; class SURF-5; order SURF-5; family SURF-5; genus CAYZZY01. Next base: position 1,862 of record CAYZZY010000039.1, on the reverse strand, counting down.
CACTCGCGGCCACCACCGGATGACCGGCGTGGGTGCTTCCGGTCCAATAGCGGTACTTGTCGAACTCGGCGGCGATATCCTTTGAGACGACAACCCCGCCCACGGGAAGCGCGCACCCGTTCATGCCTTTGCCGAGCGTCATGATGTCGGGCGTGACGCCGTCGTAAAGCTGGTAGGCAAACCATTTGCCGCATCTGCCGAACCCGCAGATTACTTCGTCGTCAATCCACAGGATGCCCAGACGGCGGGTCATCTCGCGCAACTGCGGAATGTACTCGGGCGGCGGATCGATCGCGGAACCGCCATAGAATATCTCGGTTACGAAGGCCGCCACCGTTTCGGCGCCTATGGCATGAATCAGGTTCTCTGATGCATGGATGCATGCCAGCGTGCCGTCTTGCTGCTTGCAGGAGGGATACGTATGGCCGAGCGAGCACCGATAGCAGTACGGCGCCGGCACCACATGAAAGCCCGCACCCGGAAAATTGGGGACATCACGAATTTCGTTTGAGGTCGTGGACGCCAGGGTGGAACGGTAATAGCGGTTTCGCGACGCGCCCGCGGCGCCGCTGGTCGAGCCGTGGTAGGCATATTCGCGGGTAATAATGTTGGGCCGACCCGTCATTTGTTTTGCGATAATGAACGCCTGCTCGTTGGCCTCGCTGCCAGTGGTAACAAATCTTATCCGACCCGCCCAATCGTCGGGGCCAAGCAGATCTTCCATGATGAGTTTTGCGGCCTTGCTGCGGTATTCCGTGCAAAAAATCTCCTGGACATAGCCCACTTCATCGAGGGCCTGCTTAATGGCGGCAGTCACCTGTGGATGCCTGTATCCCAGGTTCGCGCCAATGATCTGGCTGACAAAGTCCAGGACTTTCATCCCGTTGGCAAGATAAACGTAGTTGCCTTCAGTGTGACTGACCGGAAGGAAACGGAGTTCGTCCGCCGCCTGTTTGACGTGAAAATAGTATTTTTGATCCCACTCGCTTACCTGTTCCCAGTTAATGTCTCGCGGCATAGTGCAATTCTCCCGAAAAAAACGGACTCCAATTTCTGAAGGTGATTCAGAGGATGCGACGGGAACTATTATACAGGCTATGGCGATGGTGATTCAAGGATGAAAACCTGAAATTACGAATCGCACAAATGACAACGAATAAGGAGTGAGAGGAACAGGTCGCGGATTATGTGAGGCCCACGGCTGTACGCCCGGGAGAGGAAGGAATCATAGACGATAAATTATAATTTGGGCCACGGGGATCACGGGGCACTCAGGATTTGAGAACAATTGAAGAAATCATAGCGCGGCAGAGCCGCAACCAAATATCGACTCTGGGTACAGTCATAAAGTGCCGGGGACAGTCCCCGTCGCCGTAACCTGCAATCGTTGGACTTACAGCAGATGACGCATGAACATCAGGACAACAAATCAAGAAATTAAGCACAAGCAGTACAGATAAAAGATCAATCCGCCTCTATGTTCCAGGGCGGGCTTCATGCGATAACAGACTTTTAGAACGAAATACCTCTTTTCTGGGCCATGGTCATCATCTGGTCGAATGTCGTTGCCGGCGGAATCCGGCGCTGGTCTTCCGGTTTTGGAATAAGGTGTATTGCCTCCACCGGGCAGGTCGTAACACACAGGCCACATCCGATACATCGATCCAAATTGACCTCGACGATTTCATCTTCATTCATCTTTAAAGCGCCCATCTGGCATCGTTCCAGGCAGGTTTCGCAGCCGGTGCATTCGTCAGGGTCCACCTCTGCATAATGATTGGAGAAGACTACTTCCGCAGGCTTCGGATGCCTGTTGAGCGAAATCAGGACACCGCAGCAATCGCCGCAGCAGTTGCACATAC
>CAYZZY010000038.1:0-15955 GCA_964482745.1 uncultured bacterium | reverse complement strand
CCACAAGTGGAGGGAGAATCTCTTTTTTCAACGCAAAGGGTCGCAGACCCGAGGCTAATACCATTCACTTAGGCCTCGCCGCCATTGTTTTCCTGATGTGTATTGTGATATTTTGGCGGTTTTTCGGGCATTCGGCGTAACATTCACAGAGGGAATGTTGCACATTCATCCTTAAGTGAATGGCATTAGACCCGAGGCACAAAGACACAAAGAAAAAAGCCAATACACGGGTGGCTCGCCACGGGTGGCCCCGATAACTCATTATCGGGGTTGCAGAGCAACAAGCGGCCCAAAAAACTTCCTTTTCACCACGGAGACTATCACGGAGCGGCATAGCCGCAGCCAAACGTTGGCTCTGGGTACAGTCCCTATTCTACGAATCCAAAAAACAGGATTCCGTAAATAGCGACAGTCCCCGTCGCCCCAAAAAAATTGCATTTGGTGGAGTTGCAGGCGACATTGCATGAAAATTGTGACAAGAATTCAACAAATTAAAGGTAAGTAGTATAGATGATGCCGGAGCAGAGGACACGGTCGCCGCAGATTGTGTGGTTTCCCGAAAATCCTCTTTCGACGTCCGCCTATTGACCTGCGGTTTGAATTTTGTAAACGGTCTCTATATAATACCCACAACTTTTCCCGAGCATTTTTCGATACTCTTGAGGAGGTGCAATGATTATGTCACCGGGCGGTAAGCTTTCGCTTTTCTTCGTCGTTGCGATGCTGCTCTTTTTCCCCGCAGTGCCCGGCCTCGATACTGCGATTGCGGAGGAGGCCCCTGCATCCCCGGCGGAGCAGAAGGCCGGAGTGGCCGAACGAACGATCGCGCTGGGGCTCAACGATGCGGTGCTCAGGGCGCTGGAGGGAAACCTTGACATCGTGGTGGAACGCTATAATCCCGATATCGCCGATGCGGCCGTGCTGAGCGCAAGAGGTGAATTCGATCCTGTAACGCGCGTGGATTATTCCTACTCGGAGGCAGAGTCTCCCCAGACCATCCAGGAGGGGCTGGGGAGCGATGCGGGTTCCACCGAGACCACCGCAACGAGCCTCGCCCTGACCCTGGAGGGAAAGATTCCGAGCGGGACCGAATATGAAACCGTCTTCATGCGGGATCGGTCACAGTTTACGCAGAAGAATTCGTTCAATTTGGACACCGGAATGTTTGAGGATATAGCAAATCCGGGACAGTATAATCTGGATCTCGCTTTCAGGCTCACACAACCGTTACTCAAGGATTTCGGTTTCGACGCCAACCTTGCCGCGATCAGGATAGCCCGGGGCGAGAGGAACATGAGTCTGGAGGATTTTCGCCGGCAGGTCATCAACGTCATCGCCGAGGTTCAATCGGCGTATTGGGACCTCGCTGCAACTATTGCAAACGCGAGAGTGACCGAGCGTTCGCTCGCGCTCGCCCAGAATCTGCTGGACGAGAACCGTATTCGGCTGAAGGTCGGCACGATGGCGCCGCTGGAAGTGCTTCAGGCCGAGACGGGAGTGGCCCAGCGCGAGGAAGAAGTCATTGTGGCCCGCAGTCTGGTCAGGGACGCCGAGGACAATCTCAAGCGACTTCTCAACATGTCACGCGACACCCAGGACTGGGATTTCCGGATAACGCCCACAGAAGAACTTGTATTCGCCAAGAAAGATATCGACCTGCTTGCCCAACTGGAACTGGCTTTCGAGAAGCGGCCCGATTACAAGCGCTCCTTGATGCAGATAGAGAACAATGCCATCAATGAGAGGTTTACGCGGAATCAGCTTTTGCCGACGGTCGACCTCAACGGCGAATACGAACTTCGCGCGGTGAATGGTGGGTTCAACGAGGCGTTCGACGATATTGAGAGGGGGACCTCGCCGAGCTGGCTTCTGGGCGCGACCGCCGAGTATCCTATCGGGAACCGCACCGCAAAGGGTCAATACCGGAAAGCGCAGCTCGAAACGATGCAGTCGGAGAAGGAGGCCGAAAATCTCCGGCTATCGATAATAGTCGAGGTGAACAAGGCCGTCAGAGATATCAGCACCAACTTGAAACGCATCGAGGTGACCCAAAAGGCCGTGGAACTGGGCGCAGAAAGCCTGAGGGCCGAACAGAAAAAGCTCGAGGTCGGCGTGTCGACCAGCCACGACGTGCTCGAGTTCGAGGAAGAACACTTCGACGCGCAGAGGCGCGATATCCTGGCGAAGCTGGGATATAAGAAGGCGCTTATAAGTCTTGCCACTGCCACCGGCACGTTACTTGAAGAGAACGATATTGTCATTGAAGAGAATCTGTAAGAAAGCGCTTGTACGAATTCTGACGGCGGCTGTGTTCTTGCTTCTGACGACTGCAGGGCAGGCGCATGCGGCGAATAGCATCTCCCGTCCGGACGATGACTCGTCCACGGGCTATTCGCCGTTAAAGTCCGTGGCCGTCAACGACAACCCGCGCGCCGTTGCCGTCACAAGTGACGGTGCCTATGCTTACGTCGCAAACTTCGGTTCCGACAATCTGACTGTCATCGACCTTGAGACATACACGACGGTCAAAGATATTGCTGTCGGGGATGGTCCATCATCGCTGGTCATCGCAAGCGACAACTCTTTTCTCGCCGTGGCCCATTTCTTTTCTGACGATGTCTTGTTTATCGATCTAAAGACCGATGCGGTCGGCGCCGGAATCAAGGTAGGCTCCGGACCTGTGGCGACGGTTCTCTCGCCGGATGACAGGAGGCTTTACGTCGCCGCCTCAATGGGACGAAGCATATCCGTAATCGACACCACGACAAGGGAGCCGATTGGTGTTATTTCGCTTGGGGACTATCCTCACGGGCTTGCGATTGCACCGGACGGAAGGCGATTGTATGTCGCCGTTCGCGAAAAGGGCTCGGTGGTTCTCATAGATCTTGCGACGAATGAACTGCTGGAAACCACCGTGATCACGACGGGATTTCCCCGGGCGCTGACGCTCTCGCCAGATGGAAAACGGCTGTACGTCGCCGATTATGACGCGGGCAGATTACTGGTTGTCGATGCGGAAAAAATGGAGGTCGTATATCAGTTGGAAGTCGGCGCCGGACCGATTGCCGTGAACATGAACGCGGACGGATCGAAGGTCTTTGTGGTCAACAGAAAAAGTAGTACCCTGGGCACGGCCGACCTTTTAACGACTCACTACTCTGAGGTTGGCCTCGGGGCTGCTCCTTCGCATATCGCCCTTGTTCCCGACACCTCAACCGTGCTCGTGACGGCAAGCGGTATTAACTCGTTACAGATCATGTTTCCTGGAGAGGTCACGCCGCCGGTTCCAACGATTGCGGAGCCCGGCGAGCCCTCAGAGACTCCGCCTGCGAGGGAAGAGTCCATCCTTCCGACCGAGCCGGAAAAAATGCCGACTATCATGGCCGAAACTGTTGAAATCCTGCCTGTGGAAGAGGAAACCCTTGCTCCAATCGAATCCGGAGACCTCTCGCCTGTTTCCGAGCTTGCCGGCGTCCCTGCCCACGAGCAAGTCCTCGAAGAGGTTTCTTCTGCACCTCTTCCCGAAAGGGCAAAGGAAATGGGTCTGGTCACAACGGAGTCCATGGAACAGGTTTCCGTGTCCGCCGAATCATTTGAAGAGATGGCCGAGAACATATATCCCGGGGCGAAACAGCTTCATCTTTCGCTTCAAGACTGTATCTCGGCCGCACTCAAGCATAATCTCGATATCGAGGTCAAGCGGTTTTCGCCCGAGATAAATCAGGCTATCGTTCAATCGCAACAGGGCGTGTTCGATCCCCACCTGTATTTCAATGCGACTCATGTCAACGCGGAGATCCCGCTGCCGGCGAGCGTCGCCGTATCCACCGGCGGCCTCATAACGTCTTTCGAGACCCAACAATGGATAATGGCGGGCGGCGTCGCGGGCGCGATACCGACGGGACTCACCTACGATGCAAGCCTGGTAAGCGAACACACTCAAATTTCGACCCTCACCGACCTTTTCAGGGCCAACGGCGAACAGAGATTTGAAGCGTCTCTGAGCGTCACCCAACCATTGCTGAAGAACTTCGGCTCAGAAGTCAACACGACCGGGATTCACGTGGCCAAAATAAACCGGGAAGCGTCAGACTATGAACTGGAGCAAAGAATCCTCGAAACCGTGTTCGAGGTGGAACAGGCCTACTGGGAACTGGTGTTTGCCTACGAAGACCTGCGGGTGCGCACCAACTCAGTGAGGCTGGCGCAGGATCTGCTTGACGAGAACAGAATTCGGCTGAAGGTCGGCGTAATTGCTCCGCTGGCAGTCCTTCAATCCGAGACGGGAGTCGTCTTCCGCGAGGAGGAGTTCATTACCGCCCAGAGCCGGGTGCAGGATGCGAGGGACCGGCTGTTAAAGGTAACCAACCTGCTTCCCCGGCAAGTGCTCTGGGATGTCATGATCATTCCCTCCGACGAGCCGTTCGCACTTGAGCCGACCCAATATCTCAAGGGCGATCAGATCATGGAGGCGCTAAGGAATCGACCCGAGTTGAAGGCTCTAATAAAATTGCAGGAGGCGGCCATATCGGGCGCTCGCTTTGCCAAGAACCAGTTGCTGCCCGCATTCGATCTCGTTGGATCGATCGGAGTTGTTGGCCTCGACGAAGAGTATAACAGTTCCATTATTCCGCTCATTGAAGAATTTGGCCCAGACGTTGTTCTGCTTCCGGGGTTCCCGGCTCCACCTGATAAGGGAATCGATCCGGCATTCGATGGCCTTTTTTCCGGTGACCATGTTCAGTGGATGATCGGTTTCAAGTTTGAAATGCCGTGGGGCAGGCACACGGAGCGGGGACAATACAGATCGGCAAATCTGCAGGTAAGCCAGCTTGATGACAGCATCCGGAACCTGCGGCAGCTCATAATACAGGATACGCGAAACGCCCTGAGAAGAGTGCGGACGAGCTGGGAACAAAAGGTTCTCACCAAAGAGACCACCCGGTTCAGGCTGAAGACACTCGAGGCCGAGAACAAAAAGTATGAGGTGGGCGTATCCACGGCCCATGATGTGCTCCAGTTCGAAGAGGAGTTGGCCTCGGCCCAGGCCCGCGAAAAACGTGCCGATATCGATTACACCCTGTCGCTTTCCAACCTTCTGCGCGCCACGGGAAACCTACTCCAGGTTCGCAATGTTCAAGTGGCCCTCACTCCCTGACCGCATTTTCTTCTTTTCTCTTTTTTGCTTTTCACGATGAGTTTTACACTTTCAATTTCGCGTGACATCATAGGGTAAGTTGTAGTGTGTAACAGCAAGAGCCAACAATGGTCTCGCTCATGTCGCGGTCGCCTGGAAAGATAGGAGGAGGTCAATGGCTGAGAACACTAAGACTGTCTATACATGCGCTACCTGTGGAAGGGGTTCCACAAAGAAGGGGCACCTTTGCGCTCCCACCGACAAACAGTTCTCGTGTGAGCTATGCGGCGCCGAATCCGTAGACCCGAGGCACATCTGTTATCCGAAACTTGAGAAAATTCGCTATGTCTGCGAGGCATGTGGTCGCGTGGCCGTGAGCCGGTCGCATTTATGCGCCCCGCGCGCGATCCCGCAGGATACTCCCAAGAAGGCCAGGAAAGCCGGGACGGCCAAGGCCCGGAAACCTGTGAAAGGGAAGAAAAAGACCGCCACCAAACGCGCGAAGAAAAAGGCAAAGAAATAGGCGACGCGAACATCTGAGATTGCTCGGGCGAGGGCGTTCAGCCCTCGTCCTTTTTTGTGTGCGCCCGGCATATGTTTATACTATAATGGTTCTCGTTCATATCTATTCTGTATTTCTCTGATGGAGGATATTCTATGACCGGTCCGGAAGCGGACAAAGGCCTTATCGCGATTGATGTCGGAGGCGGCACACAGGACGTGTTCGTCTATGTCCCGGGTCAATCGTTCGAGAACTGTCCCAAGATGGTGATGCCCTCGCCGACGCGGGTCGTGGCGGAAAAGATCGCCCAAGCGACCGAGGGCAGAAAGCCAGTTTTTCTTTCCGGCGAGATAATGGGCGGGGGCAGTTGCGCAGGCGCGGCAAAAAGACATATCGCGGCCGGCCTGTCGCTCTATGCCGGCCCGCGCGCGGCGCTGACGTTCAACGACGACCTGAAACGTGTCGAACAGATGGGGATCATTTTGACCGATGAGCCGCCGCCCGAGGCCGTCCGCATCAAGATGGGAGACGTGGACGTCGAAGCCATAACGTCTGCTCTGGCGAGTTTTGGCGTGAGCGTTCCCCGGCGCTGGGCCGTTGCCGTGCAGGACCATGGTTATTCGCCAAACATCAGCAATCGCGAGACCCGATTCAAATGGTATCGCGAATTTATCGATTCCGGCGGGGAGTTGGACCGCCTTGCTTTTTTTGATGTGCCCGATCTCTTCACCCGCATGCTGGCCGTCAAGAACGTGCTGCCCGAGGCTCTCCTGATGGACACCGGCCCGGCCGCCATGCAAGGCGCGCTCTTGGATGACGAGGTCGGCAGGCAAAGGGAAGAAGGACTTGTCGTGGTGAATGCGGGCAACTATCACGTGATGTGCGCCATGATTCGGGATAACAGGGTGCTGGGTCTTTTGGAACACCATACGGGGTGTTTGGATCCGGCGAGCCTGCGGCGCCTGCTCGAACGTTTCCCGGCCGGCAAACTCTCAAACGAGGAAGTGCTTCGCGACGGCGGTCACGGCTGCTATGTCCGCCCGGATTCCATCGGCAGAAACTCGTTTCGTTTTAAAGCGGTGACAGGTCCCAACCGCGAGATGCTGAGGAATGCGGGAACGCATATGGCTGTTCCCTATGGCGATATGATGTTGACGGGTTGTTTCGGATTGGTCGATGCGGCGCGGAAGGCTGACGTCGTTAGCGAATAATCGGGTTGTTATTCCAGGAAATCCTCTTCCCCTTCTTCGCCGCCTTGCATGTCCTCGGGCGGCAGGTTGTCCTGGCCGGCAACCTTGAGGACCTCTTCTTCGACATAGATGGGGCTTGACGTACGCACCGCAAGCGCGATCGCGTCGCTCGGGCGGCAGTCGATCTTGATGATGCTCGTATTACCCGACCCGTTGCCGTCCTGGGTAAGAATCAGGTAAGCGAAAAAGGTTCCTCCCTCGAGCTTGTACACCTGCACGCTGTGGAGATTCGTCTGGAATCCTTTCAGGATGAAGGTAATCAGGTCGTGCGTCATCGGCCTGGGCATCTCCACCTTCTCCATCGCGTTTGCGATGGCGAAGGCCTCCGCGTTCCCGACCAGAATCGGCAGAATACGATCTCCATATTTTAAAATAACAATGGGCCTTTTGAGCACATCGTACAGCACTCCGTCGAGGTCCATTTCGAGCATGGCCATATATAAAGTTCCTCCCTGTAGATGGTTGAGTGTCTTTCACATTATAGCAGATAGCGGCCCCTGGCGAAAGACCGCCAATATGTATTGTCTCTTTATTCGAGCCTGAAATCCAGGCGATAGGATGGAAAGTTCGGATTGTGAAAGCGGTCAACGGGCATTCGTTTCTCCCACTTGCTCCTGAAGATGTTTTCATCACGGGTGTCCACCCGCGGGCCCGTGACCACGCTTTCGTGGTGGTAGAGCAGAGAGAATGGAGTGTAGACGGTTCGATATCCGCGCTCCAATGCTCGCAGGCAAAGATCGACCTCCTGATACGCCACCGGCAGTTCTCTATCCAATCCGCCCAGGTCGTCATACAAGTCTTTCCTTACGAGCATGCATGCGGCGGTGACAGCCGAGCAATTACGCATGATGTCTACAATGCCGAAGTACCCATGATTGTCACGGGGGAGCCGGCTGTGAAGGTGCCCGGCCGGACCGCACCGCCACAGGACGATTCCCGCATGCTGAATCGTGTCGTCCGGATAGAGGAGCTTGGAACCGACAACGCCCACTCCCGGAATCTGCGCGGCTTCAAGCATGGCCGTCAGCCAATCGCTCCGAATGGATTCGGTGTCGCTGTTGAGGAGAAGCAGGTATGCCCCGTTTGCATGGCTTGCGGCGAGGTTGTTGATGCGAGAAAAATCGTACGGTTTGTTGTATTCCAGCACCCTCCCGTTTTCGCGGGCGGCGACCGTGTCCAGGAACTCCAGCGTCTCGCGCTGCTCGCTCCGGTTGTTGACGATGATCAATTCGAAATTCCTGTAATCGTTTTCATCGATCGACTGAATACATTTTCTGAGGTATCCCAGGTTGTCACGCGTCGGTATCATGATCGTCACCAACGGCTCATCCTTTATTGTGGGCCTGACCCTGTAGCTGCCGACGAAGAGCCCCTTCTCGACCATGCCTTCGATCCCCCGGCGCTCCATGGCATCCTTGAGCGCCTTGAGCGAAGACATCTCGGGGGTCTTCGTTTCGCCCCGGTTTGAATAGTCCGATGCGGTCGACCCGGCGGACATTCGCCAGTGATACAGGACTTTGGGGATATGGTGAATCTTGTCGGTGCGCTCCGTCAGGCGGAGAACCAGGTCGTAGTCCTGCGCGCCGTCGAATCCGTCCCGGAACCCTCCGATTTCATCGATGAGGGTTTTCCTGTATATACCCAGGTGGCATGTATACATGTTCGAGAGCGATTGTTCCGGTGACCAGTCGGGCTTCAGATAAGCCTCCACGTGGCGGCCGCGTTCGTCAAGCTTGTCCTCGTCGGAATAGATCATGTCGGCGTCCCGGCATTCGTTCAAAAGCTTCACCGACTCGAACAGGGCGTCGGGCGCCAGTTCGTCATCATGGTCCAGCAAGGCGATGAACTCTCCCTCGGCCAGCCCTACGGCGACATTCGACGCTCTGGCGATGCCGGCATTTTGTGAAAGCGCTTCCACTTTTATTTTTCCGCCGGGCACGGACAACCTCTCGATCTCGGCTTTTGTGTCGGCGCGAGTGGAGCAATCATCCACAATGCACAGCTCCCAGTTTGGATACACCTGGGCCACCACCGATTCCACCGCCCGCTGCAATATTGCCGGGTCGGTATTGAACACGGGCATGATGACGCTTATAAGAGGTCTATAGGGGAAACCGTTCGCCTCCGCCTTCATCGATTGAAGCGTTGAGCCGCTGAGAGCATGTCTTCGGCGCCACCTCTGATACCGGATGTCTTCTATGGTAAGCAGGCGGGCGCCAAGCAGCGCCCTTGCCAGATACGAAACACAGTAGCGGACCGTGACCGCGGCGCCTTCGGTCTTTATCAAGCCTAATGCTTTTCTCAACCTGGACATAGAAGCTCTCCTGTCGGAGCGTCCGCCTTACCTATATATACCATTTCAGAGGCCCCGACTATCATTCAATAATAATATCATGAACGGTCCGCAGCCTTCTCGGATCGCCTTCGGGAGCCCGTTTATTTCGTGTGTCGGCCTGTCCGGATACATAAAAATATTCGAGTTGCATTTTCCCTTGCGAAATACGCTTGACATTTTATCAGAAAAATGCTATAAATTGGTTCATAAATTCTTTGGGGCTTTCAGCAATTGACGCATTGCGTCTTGCGAGTTTCCAAAGAAGGAGTAACCTCCATCCTCTTGTACCGGTATAAATGATGTGCAATCGCCCCTTAATTATTGCACTAATTTGAGAACTGGGAGAAGCAATCGGTGGCCCAAATTTTGTTTGATAGCTGGTTTACAGCGCCATCCGGCAAACATATGGGGGAGCAGACTCTTCCCTCCATCCCCGAGGCGCATTCGAAATTTTTCTCGGGTGAAGGATATCCGGCCGAGTTGAAGGCAGTTGTCGGATGGGGCGGGCTGGTACTTCTGAGTGAGGAGGTCTGTCCCGTTCAACTCATGGTGAGTTTCTTCGAGCAGGCACAGGCCAAATCATGCGGCAAATGCTTTCCCTGCCGTGTGGGTTCACGTGTTATATATGATACTCTTCGCAGGATTGCGTCCGGTGAGGGCGAAGCGGCCGATCTGGAAAGGCTGCGACCGCTCGTTGCCGACATTCGCAGCGCCGCGCTGTGCGGTTTCGGGATAGCGATGGAGAAACCCCTCGTCGATGCGCTGGACAATTTCAAAGAGGAATTCGAAGCACACCTGAACGGAAAGAAATGCGAGGCGCCAGAGACCGAATCCATCATGATAGCGCCCTGCAATTATGGATGCCCCGCCACGACCGACGCCGCACGATATATCGAACTTATCCGAGAACAGAAATACAACACATCAATCGACGTGGCGCGCGCTCCCAACGCTTTCGCCGCGGTATGCGGGCGCGCCTGTTTCCATCCATGTGAAACTCTCTGCAAACGGAATAATGTCGACGAACCGATTTCAATCGCTTTCCTGAAGCGGTTTGTCTCCGATTATGAGAAGAGATTGATCAAACAGAAGCAGTTCCAGTATACGCCCCACCGCTCAACCGGAGAGAAGGGAAAAGTCGCGGTCATCGGAACGGGTCCCGCCGGCGCCATGTGCGCCCGCCAGCTCGCTTCCTGGGATTATGACGTGACCATCTTCGAAGCCGCGCCGGTGGTCGGAGGCACAACCCATCTCGGCATACCGGCATATCGGTTGCCGCGCGATATTGTGAGAGGCGAACTCGAGCAGGTACAGGCCCACGGCGTCGAGATAAAAATGAATACGGCCCTGGGAAAGGACTTCTCGCTTCAGGATCTGTTTGACCAGGGATTCAAGGCGGTCTTCCTGGCAATCGGCGCTATGAAGGGCCGAAAGCTCGGCATCCCCGGAGAAGAAGAGAACGCCGGGATAATGGACGCCATGGAATTTCTGCGGCGCGTCAATCTCGGCGACGAGTCGCGCATCGGCAAAAAAGTGATCGTTATCGGGGGCGGCAATTCCGCCATCGATGCCGCGCGAGTTCCTGCCCACCTCGGGTATGAGGATGTGAATATAGTCTACCGCCGGACCCGCAAGGAGATGCCCGCGAGTCCGTGGGAAGTCGAAGAGGCCGAACACGAAGGCGTGAAATTGCATTTCCTGGCTGCGCCCGCCCGTGTTCTCGGCAAGGATGGCAAGGTTACCGGGCTCGAATGCATTCGTATGGAACTCGGCGAACCCGATGAAAGCGGCCGCCGCAGGCCGGTTCCCGTAGAGGGTTCGGAATTCGTAATCGAGGCCGATCTTGTGGTCGCCGCGGTGAGCCAAGCGCCCGACATGGACTATTTTAAGACTATTGACGGACTCGGGATAACCAGGTGGAACACGTTCGAGGTCGATCCCGACACGATGGAGACCACCCTGGAAGGTGTGTTCGCGGGAGGCGACGTGGCAACCGGACCCGATTCGGTCATTATGGCCTCGCAGACCGGGATGCAGGGCGCCGTCTCGATTGACAAGTATCTCAGTGGCGGGAAGCACGATGAGTACGACCAATTGATGAAGATGCGCAAAGTGATCAAGGCTCTCGGAGCCACCGAGGATACCGAATACTGCGCCGGCGTGAGCGGACAGAAGCGGGCCGTCATGGCTGCTATCGCACCACCGGACCGGATCGGCAATTTCAACGAGATCGAATTGGGATTCAGTGAACAGGAAACCGTGGCCGAAGCGGAACGCTGCATGAGGTGCTACAGGCTTATTATGACTTCTTCGTAGTGGAATAACCGAACCGGGAACCAACGTTTTCTCTTATGGTCAATCTAACGATAAATGAAAAGAACGTCAGCGTAGCCGAGGGGACTACGATTCTTAAGGCGGCGGAGTCCGTCGGCATAGAAATCCCCACCCTCTGCTATCTTTCCAAGGTGTCCCCCATAGGCGCATGCAGGGTGTGTATCGTTGACGTCGAGGGTGAGAACAGGCCTGTGGCCTCCTGCGATACCCCCGTGCGCGAGGGAATGGTGGTCAGCACGCAATCGGAAGAACTCACACGCCAGCGGAAGCAGATGCTTCAGCTTGTGCTGCTGCATCATCCGCTTGATTGTCCTGTCTGTGACAAGGCCGGCGAATGCGATCTTCAGGATCTGACCGTTGCTATGGGCGTGCTTGATCAGCCTTTCACCTCGGTCAAACCCGAAAAAGAGAAGGAAGATCTCTCGCCCGTTCTCGGCCTGTGGCATACGCGCTGCATAATGTGCGGGCGTTGCGTGCAGGTGTGCAAGGAGATTCAGGGCGCCCGAGCGATCGATTATGTCGTCAAAAGCGGCATGGACTCCAAGGTGGGGCCGACCGAGAGTGACGGGTATCCGTGCGAGAGTTGCGGCCAGTGCCTTTCCGTATGTCCCGTAGGGGCGATATTGGATTCGACGTTCCTCTACAGCGCGCGTGCATGGCAGCTCACCAGGGTGGATTCCATTTGCACGTTCTGCGGGGTTGGGTGTTCGCACGAACTCAATATTCGCGACAATAGAGTCTACAGGGTAACCGTTCGCGAGTCGCAGGGGAAAAACCGAGGCAACCTCTGTTCGCTGGGCAGGTTCGGCCGGGATATGGTTCACAGCGAGTCGCGGCTGATGAGTCCGGCGATCCGAAGGAACGGAAGCCTCCAGGATGTCGATTGGGATGAGGCGCTGGATTATACGGCCCAGAGATTGAAAGAGATCGTTGCCGGCGGAGGCGGCGAGAGCGTTGCCGGGCTGGCGTCTGCGCGATGCTCCAATGAAGCCCAGTTTGCGTTCCAGCGGATGATGCGCGAAGGGCTCGGATCCGAACGCATCGATTCCCTTGCACATCTCAATAACCTTGCAATTATTGAGGCCGTAACCGACGCATACGGGCTGCCCGTACCCACCGCGTCGCTCTCTGATATCGATGAGGCCGATGCGATTCTTGTTTTGGATTCGAATATAATCAACACCCATCCCGTGGCCGCGCTTGATCTATTGCGCGTCCACCGTTCCGGCGCCGCTAAGGTGTTCGTCGCCGGACATCGTTCCAACAAACTCACAACGCAGTGCGCGCAATTTGCCAGAACACAGCCAGGCTCGGAAGTGGCGCTGCTGAATTGTCTTGCAGGCCTTATGATCGAGAAAGGCGCTTTGGATGAAAGCGTTTCCAAGGATCTGGGCGAGGACTATGATAAGCTGAAGGTTCATCTTGCCGGGTATTCGCTGGAAACGGCGTCCGGCATGACGGGTGTTGACGCCGATATCATCTCGGAACTCGCCGCGGCAATCGGCGAGGCAAAGAATTTCCTGCTGATCTTGTCACCCGGCAGTCTGCACTCGGCCGTGAATTCGTCCATTGCCCGCGCCGCGATCAATCTTGCCATCCTCAAGAACGGCAAGGCGCTCTCGCTCCTGCGCGAGGGAAACGCCCAGGGCGCTCTGGACATGGGAGTGTCCCCGGACTTTCTCCCCGGCTACAAGGAGGCGGTGAGTCCCCAGAGCGGATCTCTCGGGGTCTCCGACATCTTTCATGCGATAGAAGCGGGGGAGGTAAAGGCGCTTTATCTCATGGGTGGCGATATCCGCAGGGAACTGTCCCTGCTCGGTCTGTCGCTGGAGATACTCCAGTCGCTGGAATGCCTCATCGTGCAGGACGTCTTCGGAGGACCCGTCGCGGAGATGGCCCACATCGTGCTGCCCGCGAGCAGTTTCGCCGAACATGACGCAACCTACACAAATGCTTACCGGATTGTGCAGCACAATGCTTCGGCCCTTGAAGCCCCGGGCCAGTGCCGACCGGATGAGGGAATCCTCAATAACCTGAGTCACGGCCTTGGCCTGCCGCTGATTGATTCAGTGGGCGCCGTGAGGGATCAAATCGCCTCATCGGTTCGGATGTATGATTTCATGCGGGAATCATTACAGCCGTCAGGTGACGGGGCGTGGGACTATTCGAAGGCTGCGCCCGGTGTGAAACCAAGGCTCTCGGAAGTAAAGGAAGGCCAGGCAGCGGTCGATGAAGCCTTTCCTTATATCTTGACTTTTGACAATACGTTGCATTATGGTGGCGCTTCATCGCTTCATTCAGGAAGTCTGGCGAATATCCGCCCGGACGGGATAATCGAAGTCAGCAAGGACGATGCAAACGCGCTGGGATTGGAGAACGGAACGACTGTGGAACTGAAAGTAAAAGAGGGCGGTTCTGCAAAGGCGCCCGTGCGGATCAGCGGGGAACTTCCACCCGGAGTTCTCAGTGTGCCCGCGCACAGTCATGAGTTGATACAGAGCCTGATCTCAAAACTTGAGCCCTCGACCCTGAAGGCCGAAGAAGGCGCTCCGGTCTGGGTTGCAGGCCTCAACGTGGCGAAGGATTGAGACCATTATGGTGTCCTTTTATATATTGGCAGTGGTTGCCCTGATTTCCGCCCTTATGGTTGTAACGCGTCCGAATCCGATGCATTCGGCGTTATGGCTGCTCGTGACGTTTTTCAGTCTTGCGGGAGTGTATCTCCTGCTCAATGCCGAGTTCGTGGCGGCGATCCAAATAATTATTTACGCGGGCGGCGTGCTCGTGCTCTATATCTTTGTTATAATGCTTGTCGATTTGTCAAAAGAGGCGGCGCTCAGGGGCCGTATTTCACAAACCCGCCCAGGTGATGTTCGCGATCGTGGTCGCCGGTCTGCTGATGATGGTGGTCCTGTGGCTCGAGAAGGACGGGATTCTACCGTTCAGTGCTGAGGAAGGTATGGCCATGGGAGCCGCGGTCGATAGCACTCGCGCTTTCTCAAAGGAATTGTTCCTGACATATTTATATCCGTTTGAGATAGCTTCGTTCCTGTTGCTGGTCGCCATGATCGGCTCGGTCGTTCTGGCGCGACGGGGGTCGGCGACTGCAAATTCTGCGGAGGAGAATGAGGCCGGATGATTCCGATTAGCCATTTAATGTTGCTTAGTGCGATACTATTCTGTATAGGGATGCTTGGTTTTCTCATCCGGCGGAATCTTATTGTAATCTTTATGTCGATCGAGCTTATGCTCAATGCCGTCAATATAAATCTGGTTGCCTTCTCGAATCAACTTCAATCCGCCCATGGGCAGGTCTTTGCGGTTTTTGTGATAACAGTTGCGGCGGCCGAGGCTGCGACCGGCCTCGCTATTCTTATTGCGCTTTTCAGACTCAGCCGCACGATAAACTCCGATGAGGCGCACGGATTGAAATGGTAAGGGGCGTGCGATAGGACGCAAACCATGATACAAGTTCTTGACTATATATGGCTGATCCCGGTTTTCCCTCTATTAGGATTCCTCATAATAGGGTTGCTCGGCAGGCCGTTCTTCAAGGGGAAGACGGAATTGGTACCTGCCGTTATCGGCTGCGCCTCAATGTTCCTTGCATTTGTTATGTCCGTGCTCTGTGTGCTCGCGCTCCGGGAGGTTCCAGCCGACGCCGATGGCGCGCGCGTTTTTATCAAGGAAGTCTTCATGTGGATTGAGGTGGGCGCGTTCCAGGTGCCGTTCCTCTTCCAGTTGGATGCGCTTTCTGCTGTCATGATCCTTGTCGTTTCCGGAGTCGGTTTCCTTATTCATGTCTATTCGCATGGGTATATACACGGTGACGAGAGCCAGTACAGGTTCTTCGCATACATGAACCTGTTTGCAGGCGCCATGTTTATCCTCGTATTGGGCGGCAACTTCCTCCTGATGTTCATCGGCTGGGAGGGGGTCGGCCTGTGCTCTTATCTCCTCATTGGTTTCTGGTTTGAGAAGGATTCGGCGTCCGATGCGGGCAAGAAAGCGTTTGTGGTCAACAGGATCGGAGACTTCGGGTTCGCGCTCGGGATGATGCTGATCTTTGTCACGTTCGGCAGTCTCAACTACACGACCGTTTTTGCCGCAGCCCCCCATACGCTTGAGGCCGGCGGCGCAATCGTTACGATGATCACGATGTTCCTGTTTGTCGGGGCGATGGGAAAATCGGCGCAGATTCCGCTTTTTGTGTGGCTGCCCGATGCGATGGAAGGCCCGACGCCCACGAGCGCGCTCATCCACGCCGCGACGATGGTCACGTCAGGCGTCTATATGGTGTCACGCTGCAACGTGCTTTTCTCGATGGCGCCTGCGAGCCTGATTCTTGTCGGCGGCGTCGGCGCGGCGACGGCCTTGTTCTCCGCCACCATCGGTCT
>CAYZZY010000037.1:0-16356 GCA_964482745.1 uncultured bacterium | reverse complement strand
CTACACCAGGACGTACACTCTTTCCCTACACGACGCTCTTCCGATCTACCCGGGGATCATGGGTCAGCTTGAACGCAGATCGGAAGATGGCACCTGAAGAAGCCCTCTGAGTTTGCTCAGCCCGGCCTTGCGAGGCAACAATTCTCATTAAAGCAACAGCAGTCTCCTTGATTTCGGACGGAAGCTTTTCCCAGGCTTCGATGAGCTTTTCGATGGGGTGACCGGAAAGGGTGTTAACACATCTGTTGGCATCGCTTTTAGGTGTCTTTATAACTTCCTGTTTGCCAGTAGATTCTGGTTTTCCTTCGCTAGGTTCGAGTCCCGGGAGTGCAATGGAAGCAGGTGTGGGCTATCAGATAAACTGGCGTTTGACGGCCTGGATGAGTCCGCCGGCGCGGAAATCTTCGATTTTGCAGTAGGAAGAGCCCATCGCGTTGGCTATCTTCTGGGCCATCGATTGGGAAGTGGAGGCATTGCGGAAGACGGAGAACCTTTTTTCTTCGGTATCGATAACAAGTGTCTTGATTCTTTTGTCTTCCCGGATCATCTTGGCGATGTCGAACAATTCGTTCAGAAGCGCCGAGTAGCCGGGCCCTTCATAAGAAATGTTCTTTCGCACTCCGACGTTTGCCTCGCCGTCGGAGATGAGAACCATGAGCGGCGTTGTATTTGTGTCGCGCCGGATGTGGTTCATGAGCAGTTCGTGGGCCTTGAGCAGTCCGTGGCCGAGAGGCGTTTTGCCGCCCGCGGGCAGGTCTTCGAGAAGCTTTTTCGCAAGGTCAGTGCTGTTCGTCGGTGGCAGAAGAACCTCCGCATCGTCTCCCTTGAATGTCACCAGCGCCACTTTGTCACGTCTCTGGTATGCATCGAGCAGCAGGCTAATCATGGCGGCCTTGGTTTCGGACATCAGGCGGGTGCCCATCGAACCGCTTGCATCCACAACGAAGAGCATGAGGCAGCCGGCCTTCATTTCCCGCACTTTCTCGCGGATATCGGATTCATCTATTACGATTGCGACGTCGCGTTTCGGGCGGTTCTTCTGGTGGGGAGCGGCGGCGCGGATCGTGGCGTCAAACGCGAGATCGTCGTTGCGGCGTTCGGCGGTGCTTCGCACGTAGCGGCCGGTCTTCCGAAGCGTGTGCGTGGGCATGCGGCGGCCGCTTTTCTTGCGCTTGGCGCGATCGCGGTCGAGGAGGAGCGGCGGCACGCGGAACGCGTCGCTGACACTGAACAGGCGTTCCTTGTATTTGTCATCGGGTTCACCCTGATTTCCCAGCATCTGGCTGTCGGTGCCGGGTTCGAGTTTTCCCGCGAACTCAGGCGCCGTATTGGCTTCCTCTCCCTCCATAGCTTGAGGGAAGCACGTCGCGTCGCCCTCCTGCAGGGAGGCTTCGTCCAAATCCATTTGCTCGGGATCGACCTCTATCTGGTGGCCGTCCTCGTCATCGAGGCGCTCCTGCCGCTGGCCGCGCATTTCTTCCTTGGCCAGTTCCTCGGCCAGCATCTTATGGAAATCCTCGAGCGTTCTTGTCGGGAGGTCGGTCTTGCGTGAGCGGTGAGGCAACACAAACGCCGCCGCCTGACTCAGGTCGTCAAGTGTAGGCGTGAGACGGCCGCCAAAAGCGGCAATCGTTTTTGCGGCTTTTTCAAGGAAGATGTCCGCCCGATGGCCGTCCACCTGGTTCAAAAGGCAGATCTGAGAGATGAACGCCTGTGTCTTTTCCGGTATGAAGACCCTGGGCAAGAGTTCCCGAGCGCGACGTATTTTTGCGCGCAACGTTTCCTGGCGGGAACTCCATTGCTTTCCAAACGCGGCAGGGTCACGGTCGAATTCCTCTCGCCGTTTGATTACCTCGACTCGCGACTCGATATCGCAGATTCCCTCGATCCTGACACAAAGGCCGAACCTGTCCAGCAGTTGCGGTCTGAGTTCGCCCTCCTCGGGGTTCATCGTTCCTACGAGCGCAAACTCAGACGGATGCGCGAAGGAGATGCCCTCGCGCTCGATGAGGTTGATGCCGGTGATGATTGTGTCCAGAAGGAGGTTGACAATATGATCGTCGAGAAGGTTGACCTCATCGACATAGAGTATGTTTCTGTTGGCCGCTGCAAGTATGCCGGTCTCGACCCTTTTCTTGCCCTCGCGGAGCGCGTATTCGAAATCGACACTGCCGACGACCCTGTCCTCGGTCGAGCCGATGGGGAGGTTTATTACCTGTACCTTGCGTTGTTCAGCGGGAAGTGATTCGCCTCCGGAAAGCCGCTCGCGGCAGTTGAGGCACATCTTGTCCTTTTTATGGGGATGGCAGCCAAACGGGCAGTCACTGACAGCTTCGACTTCCGGAAGCAAACCGGCAAGCGCCCTGACGGCGGTAGATTTAGCGGTGCCCTTCTCCCCGCGCACCAACACGCCCGAGAGCTTCGGATTGATTGCGTTGAGCACGAGAGCGAGCAGGAGTTGGTCCTGTCCGACGATCGCCGTGAACGGGTAGATCGGCCTTCCGAGCGATTCCCATCCCTTTCCGTTACCGGGCTTCATTTTGCCACCGGCGCGTCCTGTCTGAGCACGGCGGCGATGCGTTCATGATCGAGCACGACCTCCTCAAACGGCTTTCGCCTGACGCGGTGTTGAAGCGCCATGTCGGCGGATTCATCGAGATCATCATACGTCACTTCGGTCCGCTGATGAAAGGCGGCCACCGTCTTCGCGGTCTTCATCATGATGATGTCGGCCCTGTGGCCGTCAACGCCGATCTCTATGGAGAGTCGGGCTATCTTGCTCAATAGCTCGTCAGAAATCTGCACACTTGGAAGCAACTCCCGTGCATGGACGATTCGGTCGCGCAGTTCACTCTCCGCGTCGCTCCATTCAGCTATGAGGGCTTTGGGGTCCTCCTCAAACGCAACCCACCGTTTTACGACGTCGACACGTTGTTCCGGATCTGAAATGCCTTCGATATGGACGCACAGGCCGAACCTGTCGAGAAGCTGGGGTCTGAGTTCGCCTTCCTCCGGATTCATCGTACCGACAAGAATGAACTCTGCCGGATGCGTATACGAAACACCCTCGCGCTCGATCGAGTTGACACCCATCGCGGCCGAATCGAGCAATACGTCCACGATATGGTCGTCGAGCAGGTTGACTTCATCGACATAGAGAATACCGCGATTGGCGTCGGCAAGCACCCCCGGCTCGAAACGCTTCTCGCCCTTTTTTATGGCGTGTTCCAAATCGAGCGTGCCTACCACCCTGTCTTCGGTCGCGTTGACCGGCAGATTTATCACGCGCGTTTGTCTCTCTCTTGCCTCCAGATTGCCGTTGGCGCCGGATTGTTCGCGACACCGAATGCACATTTTGTGAAGATCGTCAGGGTCGCAATGGAACGGGCAGCCGTCGACGACCTGCAGCGTCGGCAGCAGCATCGCGAGCGATCGCACCGCCGTGGACTTGGCCGTGCCTTTCTCTCCGCGTATGAGGACTCCGGATAGCTTGGGGTTGATGGCATTGAGTATGAGCGCCAGCTTCATTTTTTCCTGGCCCACGATTGCTGTAAACGGAAAATTCAGTTTTGCATCTCTCATTTGTTTCGTTTTCCTGTCGGCGTTCTCCCGAAATCCACGGCGGGCTTAATGCTTCGCACGTGTTGTGGTGTGTCGGGAAGCTGGGAAGTGGTATGAATACTTGTTCGCTTCAATTTTACCCGTTTCCATGACAAATTGCAAGGATGGGACAGAGGCGTAGATCGATGAGAAGAACTATCTCCGGCGTCAGCTTGCGACCGAAATCAGATCGAGTGTTCCGGCGCTGGTAAAGGGGGTAAATGAGTAGTCGCCGTAGTACTTAATCTGCTGAAATCCCGTTCTCTTGAATGAAGCGTCCATGTGCCTTTTCATCATCGGACGCAGTCTTGTTGTCTGAATTGTATGGGTCCACTTGCCGGATTCGCGTTGGAATCGAATGATGTGAAAGTCGACGTGGCGCGTGCTGTGGATGTCGAGCATCCTGAAGAACATGTATTCTTTGCCCTCGACCTCGGCCGAGGTCGGCGGCATGAAGCGCAAATTTTCTTTAAGAATCCTCTGATAGTTGCGTATTTGTGCGATGAAGACGCCACCCGGCGCGAGCACTCGTTTTATGGAGCGGATCGCGTGATCGAGATCGTGCTGTGTCAGCAGATGAGGAAGCGAATTCCCCAGACATACGACCGCGTCAAAAGTCTTGCCATGTGCTTTTTCGGCGATATCGGTCAAGCCTGCCTCGAAGAAATCGATGCTTGCGCCCTGTCCGGACGCATTATGCCTGGCCAGCCGCAGCATTTCCCCGCTAATGTCACAGGCCGAGACCTCATGACCCCATTGGGCAAATTCTATCGCATGCCGGCCCGTGCCGCAGGCGCAGTCGAGAACGCTTTTCACAGCGCGTTCATTGAAGACCTTTCGGAAGAACGGGGTCTCACGTTCCAGCCGGCTGCCCCAGTTGATCATCTGGTCGTATCCGGCTCCAAGTTCATCATAAAACTCGTCTGCGGTACGCGAGGCGTCATTGGTCTTTGCTATGTCTGCTTTACCCCGTCGATGCATTCATTGATCTCCTTCACAATGGCGTTCACGTCAAGGCCGTGCATGGTCGACCCGAATGCGATGGTTTCAAGTTTTGCCCCCGGACGCGTCAAGCATCCTTCTCCGAAATGCCGCTTGAAAACCGGAATCGTCTCAGGATAATTCTCAAGAATATCTCCAATCAGCCGGTTTACATCGATTCTTTCTTCGGTCATTGTAACACCTTCTGCAGGTATTTGTCAGATTTCTTCTGCCGACGTTTCTAATTCAATAATGACTCATTCATTCCGTCTGGTTCAGTGACTTCCATCACATGCGGGCTATCGGCGTCAAATGGGCAGAACCGGCAGTTTTCCGGACAAATAGCCCACCGATCATTGATGTCAAGTGCGCCATAACCGGATAGGCTTGAAATATTTGTGTGAAATACCCCGGGAAGTGCGACCCTGCTGACACATTGATCGGTGAATAGATGCCTTGATATCTGCGAAGAGACGGGGAAGCGTAGGAAGGCGAGCATTCTGCGAAATTGACTTCTGATTTCTCATGTGACATAATATTACTTCTTAATAAGAGCAAGAAAAGGGACTAAAACCAGATTTGGAGAGAAACACTATGTCCATACGAGTGGGAATAAATGGGTTCGGCCGAATCGGGCGAATGGTTTATCGGGCCGCACTTCAAAATTCCGAGATTGAAGTTATTGCAGTAAACGACATTACCGATGCCCCAACGCTGGCACATCTTCTCAAATATGACTCCGCACAGGGGCGGTTCGGGAAAGAGGTCTCCGTAGATGGCGATGCACTGGTTGTAGAGGGAAAAACCCTGAGGGTACTCGCCGAGCGTGATCCGGCCAAATTGCCCTGGGGGGATCTCGGCGTGGAAATTGTTGTTGAGTCCACTGGCATCTTCCGTAAACGCGAGGATTGTTTGAAACACGTCGAAGCCGGCGCCAAAAAAGTTCTTCTGACCGTGCCTCCGAAGGGTGACGTGGATGCGATGATAGTGCTGGGAGTAAATGACGATATGCTCAAGCCTGAGCACACTGTCGTCTCAAATGCCTCCTGCACGACCAATTGTCTGGCGCCGATGGCGAAGGTTTTACATGATGCGTTTACCCTGGAATCCGGGCTTATGACCACCGTGCACGCTTACACCGGAGATCAGCGTCTGATCGATGCGCCTCACAAGGACTTGAGGCGAGGACGCTCGGCCGCTGTGTCCATAATACCCACGACCACAGGCGCCGCCAAGGCGGTTGGAAAGGTGGTCCCTGATCTCAACGGTAAGCTCGATGGAATGGCGATGCGTGTGCCCGTCCAGACCGGTTCGGTCACGGATCTCGTGGGCATTACTGCGAAGGATATATCGGTCGAGGCCATCAATGAAGAGATGAAGAAGGCCGCCGAGACGACGTACAAAGGCATAATAGAATACTGCACAGATCCTATTGTTTCAGTGGATATTATCGGGAATCCTCACTCTTCCATCTTTGACTCACAGCTCACCATGACCATGGGCTCCAGGATGTTCAAGGTGGTGTCCTGGTATGACAACGAATGGGGCTACTCGAATCGCTGTGTCGATTTGATCGTAAGGATGGCAGGATAAACGGCCCCAAATCATCCCATGAACAAACTCACGATAGAGGACGTAGACCTGACTGGTAAGAGGGTCTTTCTCCGGGTGGATTTTAACGTCCCTCTTGAGAATGGTAAGGTCGCTGACGACACGCGCATATCCAGGTCGATTCCTACGATAAGATATGTCATCAAGCACGGAGGAAAAGCGATACTCGCATCGCACCTCGGGCGTCCCAAGGGCAAGGCGGTGGACGAGTTAAAGATGGATCCAGTGGCGGAACGCCTTGGTGATCTGCTCGGCCAACCCGTGCGAAAGCTTGATGATTGTGTCGGAGAAGAAGTGGAAAAAGCCGCATCCGAGATGAAGCCGGGTGATGTTATCCTGCTTGAAAATCTTCGTTTCCATGCGGAGGAAGAGCAAAACGACGATCAATTTGCCCGGGCATTAGCCCGGCTTGCTGATGTCTATGTAAACGATGCTTTTGGGACAGCCCATCGCGCCCACGCTTCCACCGAAGGGATCACGAATCATGTGGACAAATGCGTGGCCGGCTTCCTTATGCAGAAGGAGATCGAATATTTCTCAAAGATCCTGGATCATTCTGCCAGTCCCTTCGTTGCCATTTTGGGAGGCGCGAAGGTATCGGATAAGATTGGAACCATCAAAAACCTGATGAATATGGCCGACAAGTTTCTCATCGGCGGCGGAATGGCTTATACGTTCCTGCAGGTGGAAGGATATGGGATAGGCGATTCTCTCTTTGAGGAAGACAAAGTAGGGGTTGCACGCGACATCTTGGATCGGGCAAAGGAACTTGGCAAGTCGTTTGTGTTGCCCGAAGACAATGTGATCGCCCGCACGCTGAGTCCGGACGCCGATCGTAGAATAACTGACGGAAAAGAGATCGACGACGGGTGGATGGGGCTTGACATAGGTCCGAAAACAATTGATCTGTTCAGTCGAGAGTTGCGGGGGGCCAGGACAATCGTATGGAACGGGCCGCTCGGCGCTTTCGAGATGGAACCCTTTGCCGGAGGAACCCGAGGAATCGCCCAGGAGGTGGCGGATTCGGACGCTGTTTCGGTGATTGGGGGAGGCGATACTGCGTCTGCAATTGCGCAGTTCGGTTTGTCCGATAAGATGTCTCATATTTCAACCGGAGGCGGCGCGTCACTTGAGATCCTCGAGGGGAAGAAACTTCCAGGAGTCGAGGCGCTCACAGACCGATAGGTCGCGCGTGCCATTTTAGGAACCGTTCGCTAGGTCGGCGATACTCCGACGCCGCACTTGGGAATGGGGATAGGAAACAAAAAGGAGGATGAATTCAAATGACGATGACGAAGGAAGAAAAGCAAAGGCTTATCAAGAAATACCAGGTTCATGAGGGGGATACCGGATCACCGGAAGTCCAGATCGCGCTGCTTACCGACCGTATTAACGGATTGATGGGTCATTTCGACAAACATAAAAAGGACCACCACTCACGTCGCGGCCTGCTAAAAATGGTCGGGCAGCGACGCCGCTTGTTGAACTACCTGAAAAGAAAAGAGATTGATAGATACCGCAAAATCATCGGTGAACTCGGCCTTCGGAAATAGCATACAATCTTTTCCTGCCAATGTTCAACTTGACGAATGTGGAGAGGTTCCGCCCGGAGGACTGGTGTGTCCACGAGCGGTTTTTAAATAAATCAAAAGCAAAGGACGAACGGAGAAACGGGTAATGATTGAAAAGACAGAAACCCAGCTAGGAAAAAGCAAGCTCACAATTGAAACAGGCCGCATGGCCAGGCAGGCGGACGGCGCCGTCTATGTGACGTACGGAGAGACCGCGGTGCTGGTAACGGCTGTAGCTTCGGACGATATCCGGGCAGGCATCGATTTTCTGCCGCTGACCGTAGATTATCGTGAAAAGACATACGCCGCAGGGAAGATTCCGGGAGGTTTTTTCAAAAGGGAGGGGAGACCCAGCGAAAAGGAAACTCTCACCTGTCGGCTTATCGATAGGCCGCTGAGGCCTTTGTTCCCAGAAGGCTTTTTTAATGAATCGCAAATATGTGTGACTGTGGTCTCTCACGACCAGGAGAATGATCCCGATGTGTTGTCGATTGTAGGAGCTTCGGCGGCTCTGGTAATCTCGGATATTCCTTTTACGGAAATAGTCGGTGCAGTCCGCGTAGGAAGGGTAAATGGAGAGTTTATCGTTAATCCTACCAAAACGGACCTCGAACAGAGTGACATCAATTTGGTGGTTGTCGGCACAAAGGATGCACTGGTGATGGCCGAGGGTGGCGCCAACGAGGTCGATGAAGAGGCGATGATTGCCGCTCTTGAATTCGGCCACCAAATGCTCAAAGAAACTATAGAGATACAGAAACAGTTGGTCGATCGTTGTGGCAAGTTCAAGAAGGCAGCCCCGCAGATCGTTGTCGACGAGGGAATCGTGTCGCAGGTCGAAGCATTTGCCACTCCAAAGTTCCCCGAAGTGTTCAAATCCCATGACAAGCTCGAGCAGCAACGCCGGACCTCATCGCTGAAAAAGGAGGCCATTGAGCAGTTCCCCGATGCAAGCGCCGAACAGATCGGGCAGATCAAAGCTGCTTTTAATGATGTCAAGAAGAAGATATTGCGCAATATGATCCTCAAAGAAAAGCTGAGGGCTGACGGGCGGGGACCGAGAGACATTCGGAATATCACCTGCGACCTTGGTCTGCTCCCGAGGGTGCACGGCTCCGCTCTGTTCACTCGGGGAGAAACCCAGGCGCTTGTAGCGGTCACGCTTGGGACTTCGAGGGACGAGCAGATTATGGATGAACTTTTTGGCGATTACAAGAGAAGCTTTATGCTCCATTATAATTTCCCGCCTTACAGTGTGGCCGAAGTGAAAATGATAAGGGGGCCGGGCAGACGTGAAATAGGACACGGCGCGCTTGCCGAACGCTCGATCGCTCCCATATTGCCCTCAGGTGAAGATTTCCCTTATACGATTCGTATTGTGTCTGACATCCTTGAATCCAACGGCTCTTCCTCCATGGCCACTGTCTGCGGCGCCACCCTGTCGCTCATGGATGCAGGCGCTCCCATCAAGGCCCCCGTGGCCGGCATCGCTATGGGGATGGTGCAGGAAGGCGATGAAGTCGTCGTACTCAGTGATATCTTGGGGGTTGAAGACCATCTGGGCGACATGGATTTTAAAGTCGCCGGAAGCGAAAAAGGAATAACAGGCTTTCAACTCGATATCAAGACCGGCGGGATCAAACTGGAATTGCTTTCACAGGCGCTCGATCAGGCGCGCGAGGGACGGCTGCATATTCTGAAAAAAATGATCGAGGCAATCTCTCAGCCGAGATCGGAGATATCACAGTATGCGCCGAAAATAATTCATATGAGCGTTGATCCGGAAAAGATTCGTGACATCATCGGACCGGGCGGTCGAGTGATCCGCGGGATAGTCGCTGCAACCGGCGCCGAGATCAATGTCGAAGATGACGGCCGGGTCCTGATTTCCGCCGTGAATACCGAAGCCGGAGAAAAAGCCTACAACATGGTTCGCGATATCATCGCCGAAGTTGAGGTCGGAAAAATTTACACCGGCGAGGTCAAGCGCGTCCTCAAGTTTGGCGCGTTTGTGGAAGTGCTGCCCGGCAAGGAAGGCCTGGTTCACATCTCTGAACTCAGCGACGACCGGGTTCGCCGCGTGGAAGACGTCCTCAAAGAGGGCGATATCGTGACCGTGAAATGCATCGAAATAGATCGGCAGAAACGCGTCAATCTGAGCAAGCGCGCCGCCGACAAGGAAAAGCCCACAGGGCCCAAAGTGCCAACAGAGCCCACAGAGCCCAAAGTGCCAACAGAGCCCACAGGGCCCACAGAGCCCACAGGGAGTTGACAAGTGCTGAGGAGGCGAGAGCTTTCCAATAAAATACAGATCATAAGCGAGCGCATCCCTCACTTCAAGTCGGCTGCGCTCGGCATCTGGATACGCGCGGGATCGGTGAACGAGACGCGAGAGATTAACGGCGTCTCACATCTGCTCGAACACCTGTTTTTTAAGGGAACCAGGACCCGCACCGCGAGGCAGATATCGGAAGCGCTGGAGGGCATGGGCGGTTCGGCCAATGCCTTCACCAGCCGGGAATACACATGCATCTATGCCAGGGTGCTTGACGAACACGTGGATGTCGCTTTTGAGCTCCTGGCCGATCTTCTGCTCAATTCGACATTTCGCGACCTTGACAAGGAAAAAGCCGTCGTTGCCGAAGAAATCCAATCCTACATCGATGCGCCCGAGGAGCACGTTCATGACTTGCTCTGTGCGGATCTTTGGCGCGGGCACTCGCTCGGTTTCTCGATCACAGGGTCGAAGCGAGCGCTGGACCGACTAAACCGAAAGACGGTCAGGGATTATTACCGTCGCTGGTACAGGCCGTCGAACGTGCTTGTCGCCGCCGCTGGCAGCTTTGATGACGATGCGCTCTACCGGCTCACGGAAAAATGCTTTTCCGGGCTTGACGGCACGGAAAATCGCCCCAGTTATGAGTCGCCGAAGGTTCGCGCCGCCAAGAAGCTGTGCCCCCGGCAAATAGGACAGGTACATCTCTGCATGGGGGTCCCTGGTGTCCGTGCGAAAGACGACAAACGCTATCCGTTCAATCTGCTTGCCAATATCCTCGGAGGGTCCACCATCTCCCGGCTCTATCAGCGCGTGAGAGAGGATGAAGGGCTCGCCTACCAGATCAACAGTTTTGTGAGTTCCTTTGAGAACGCGGGCATGCTGGGGGTCTACGCCGCGCTCAGTCCGAAACAGACCCAGAAAACCGTGGACATAATCCTCGAGGAGATGGCCCTGCTGAAAAGGCGAAAGGTTCCACAGAAAGAGCTGCAAATCGCCAAGGAACAACTCAAGGGAAATATTGTGCTCTCCCTGGAGAGCACATCAGGTCGTATGATGCGCCTGGCGCGCTCGGTGCTCGTCCTCGATCATGTCGAAAGCCTGAAGAGCATTATGCGCAAGGTCGAAAGTGTTACGGCGGATGAGATCCGCGAACTTGCGCGGGAACTTTTCAGGAATGAAGTTCTTAACGTGGCGGCTCTCGGCCCATTGAAGAAGCTGGAACTCAGGGAACTATGAAACACCGGTTCGTCGCTGTGAGGCAAACCGGTGGCCGGCTTTGTCGATCCGAGCCCGTCAAATCACTATTTTGATGGGCTCTCATCGGAATAAGAAACGGTCGTCACATCATTCTGCTATCTCCCTATGGTCACTATCAAAATCAAAAGGCTTCCCCACAACCCTGATTTGCCGCTCCCCCAAAAAATGAGCGAGCATAGCTCGGGCTTTGACCTTATGGCCGCGCTGGATGAGCCGTTGCTCATACAGCCCGGTGACATTGCGCTTGTCCCCACGGGGATAGCTCTGGGTATTCCGCCGGGATATGAAGGTCAGATACGGCCCAGGAGCGGACTCGCAGCCAGATATGGGGTAAGTGTCCCCAATGCCCCGGGTACCATCGATGCCGACTATCGCGGCGAAATAAAGGTGATACTTATCAATCTGGGCAGAGAGGTCGTTACCCTCAAGCGAGGGGATCGAGTTGCCCAGTTGATCATTGCCGCCGTTCCCTCCGTGACTCTCCAGGAAGAATCAGATCTCGATCCCACGCAGCGCGGCGAGGGCGGATTCGGTCATACAGGTATTTAACCGTTTGCCCGGAGACGCCGCAATATCTCGCATTTTGCTCCCCAATTATCTTGACACACCCCATTATATTGTGTTATTATTGTTTCCAAAGCGAATGCTACAGGTGTCCTCCCACCTATCAAGAAAGGGTGACTCATGCAAGCGCTGGCCAGGTTCAGGACAAACCGCGAAAGCGAAATAATGGGATTTTTGCTGCTCTCGGTCGGGGCAGTCATCTTTCTCAGCCTTGCCTCATACAACCCATTGGACATGTCCACGAACACTTCGATCCCGAACGTGCCTGTCCAGAACCTGATCGGGAAAGTCGGCGCACATGTGGCAGAGAGCCTGCTTTTTCTTGTAGGAATATCTGCGTATCTGCTCCCCCTCGTTCTGTTGATATGGGCCTGGAACATATTCTGGGGCAAGCTGGGGAAGGATTTCTACCTCAAGCTTATCGGCTTGGCGGCAATGTTGCTCTCTGTCAGCGCCCTCGCACACCTGTTCGAGCTGTCGTTTCGCGGCGACCGCTTCAGGGTGGGGGGGGTAATGGGGCCCTATATCGCGGATATTCTCGGGGATCTGTTCGGGCTGATGGGCGCCCGTGTTGTGGCCTTTACATTTTTCATGATATCCGTACTGCTTACCACCGAATTTCTCTTCTTCACGTTTGCCCTGATTGTGGGGGCGATTCTTGTCACGGTGCTGAGGAAGTTTGGCCGGTTTGTCTATGATGGGATCACCGGATACAGCGAATTGCCAAGTGGACTGTCCATTGCGACAAAGAAGAAACCACCGAAGGTAGCGAAGGCGAAGGAGAAAACTGAAAAGAAGGCGGCATTGCCGGCGACCGCCACCCTGCGCGAGAGTATAAAGATCAACGATCCGAAACCGGTCAAAACGCTTAGTATTCGGGCAAGAGAATTCGCACAAAAGAAAACCCAGACGGCCACAAAGAGTCGGAAGCCGTCTCCCATGAAAAAACTGGAATTTGAGCTGCCATCCATCTCTCTGCTCGATCATGCCAAGGTAATCAACCATAAGAATCGGCGACAGATGCTGGAGGAAATGTCCGAGCTTCTGGAATCCACGCTGGCGACATTCGGGGTCGAAGCCCAGGTGGTGGAGATATCTCAGGGACCCGCGGTCACTCGCTTTGAACTCAAGCTGGCGCCGGGCATAAAAGTGAATAAGGTGCTCGCGCTTTCAGATGATCTCGCGCTTGCGCTCGAAGCCTATCGTGTACGCATCGAGGCGCCCATACCGGGGAAGGCCGCGGTAGGAATCGAGATCCCGAATAAAGACCGCGAGAATGTATGTTTGCGCGAGGTCGTGGATTCGGAGCAATTCCATAACTCGCGTTCAAAGCTTACGATCGCCCTCGGGAAAACCATCACCGGCGATCCGCTCGTGGCGGATCTGGCAGGAATGCCGCACCTGCTCATCGCCGGGGCGACCGGATCGGGAAAAACGGTCTGTGTGAATGCGCTCATCGCGAGCATCCTTTACAATTGCTCGCCCGAAGAAGTGCGCTTCATGATGATCGATCCGAAAGTCGTCGAACTCAGCCAATACAACGGGATTCCGCACTTGTTGTGGCCCGTCATCACCGACGCGAAGGAAGCCGGAAAATACCTCCATTGGCTGGTGAACGAGATGGAGGAGCGATACAAGATCCTTGCCAAGGCGGGCGCCCGCAACATCGATTCATACAACCAGAAAGTAAGCGAGGGGGTGACTCCCAGGCCTGTCGCCGGTGGAACCGTTGATGAAGAGCCGCTGAAATCCTTGCCATATATCGTGACCATAATCGACGAACTGGCCGATCTGATGATGGTGGCCTCAATCGAAGTGGAAGACGCGATCATGAGGTTGGCGCAGTTGGCGCGTGCCGTCGGCATTCATCTTGTGCTTGCGACACAAAGACCATCGGTCGATGTCATCACCGGTGTTATCAAGGCAAATTTCCCGGCGCGCCTATCCTTCCAGGTATCCTCGCGGGTTGACTCACGCACGGTCCTCGATATGAACGGCGCGGAGAAGCTAATCGGTCAGGGCGACCTCCTGTACCTTCCCGCCGGTCTGTCAAAACCGATCAGGGCGCAGGGCGTTTACATAAATGACAATGAGATAAACCGCATTGTGGAGTTCCTTACGGCCCAGCGTGAAGTGGAATACCTCGATCCGGAAGAGGAAGCGCTCGACGAGGCGATCGCTCGTACGAAATCGACCGATGACCACGACGATCCGCTTTATGAGAAGGCTGTTCGGCTTATCCTCAATACGGAGCAAGCTTCCATCTCGATGATTCAGAGACGCCTGCGTGTCGGTTACGCCCGTGCCGCCCGATTGATCGACATGATGGAACTCGATGGCGTCGTCGGTCCTTCGCAGGGCAGCCAGGCCAGGGAAATTCTTGTGGGTCAGGATTATCTCCATTCGTTTGAAAGCAGCTACAGCGACTAACCCTGCCGCATTTCCTTCGCTTGATATCTCCATTGCGGCCGAGTTTTCTATTGAATTATTTGTCCACGCAGGTTATATTTGTAAGATAGAGATATTCAGGGTCCCCGTAAGAGAGTGATGTGATTTTGTCTCATAAAATCTGGATAGAAAGTCTTGGCTGTGCCAAAAACCAGGTGGATTCCGAGGTCATGCTTGGGATTCTGGATGTTGATGGATTCCACCTCGCAGAAGGCCCGGACGAGGCCGACCTGATAATAGTCAACACCTGTGGATTTATCAAATCGGCCGCCGAAGAATCCATCGAGGTTATTCTCGATCTTGCAGGCCTGAAGTCAAAGGGCTCGCCCTGTAAAGGGTTGGTGGTTGCCGGCTGTCTCTACCAACGATACGGCGACAAGCTTTGCAGGGAAATGCCGGAGGTCGATGCCTTTGTCGGCTGCGGCGAACTCAGCAAAATCGCAGATGTTTGCAGAGGCGTGCTCGGAGAAGAGAGGGTGGCGGAATCCAGCGCCATCGAATCTCCCGAGTTCCTTTATGGTCATGAGACCCCGCGGATGTTCCTCAATGGGATCGCCTCTGTCTATGTGAAGATTGCCGAAGGATGCGACAACAAGTGTAGCTTCTGTACAATTCCTTCCATCCGCGGGGGGTATCGGAGCCGGTCGACCGGGTCGGTGGTGAAGGAGGTCTGGCGCCTGCTGCAGGATGGGGCCAAAGAGATTAATCTTATCGCCCAGGACACGACCTATTTCGGTATGCGGGAGGGGGGGGGCGAAAGCCTGGCTTCATTGCTCCGCCGACTGGACGATATGAGGGGGAAGAAATGGATTCGGCTGTTGTACGCTCATCCGGCGCGAGTGACAAACGCCATCGCCCGCGCGATAGGGGATTCACGCTCGGTCTGCCATTATCTTGAAATGCCGATACAGCATATCTGCAACGATATCCTGACAGCCATGAACCGGAAGGGGAATGCCGACGAGATTCGGAGAACGATCGATTCGCTCAGGAGTGAGATCACCGACATCGCGATCCGGACGACCTTGATGGTGGGGTTCCCGGGGGAGACCGAGAGGCACTTCGAGCAATTGCTGGAGTTTGTTCGAGAAATGGAGCTGGACAGGGTCGGCGTGTTCAAGTACTCGCGCGAGCCCGGCACCGGCGCCGCGAGGCTGCGGAAGCAGGTGCCGGAAGAAGTAAAAGAGGAACGATACGAGGCTTTAATGAGAGAACAGGTGACGATTTCCAGACGCCTCAATCAAGCGCTCGTGGGGAAGACCATTGAGGCGCTTGTGGAAGCCGCGGACGATTCCATTCCGGGAACGGTGACCGGGCGAACCTACCGTGATGCTCCCGAAGTTGACGGCTTTGTGCGAATCTCGTGCAAGGGTTCGCCACCTGTCACCGGCGAATTTGTTCAGGTTGAAATAACCGAAGCCCATGATTACGACCTTGAGGGGAAGTTGTTATGAATTCCATCAATCTGCCAAACAGGCTCACGTTAATAAGGGTCGGCCTTGTTCCGTTGTTCCTGATTTTCCTTGCCATAGACGGTGCGTTCACTCATCTGCTTGCTCTTGCTACATTTGTGGCTGCCGCGATCACCGATTATTATGACGGGAAAATCGCGCGAGAGCGGTCAATGGAGACCGATTTTGGGCGCCTGATGGATCCGCTTGCTGACAAGATACTTGTCTGCGCGGCGTTCATCTATTTTGTTGGATCCTATCCTCGCATTCCGGCGTGGATAGTGACGACAATCATTGCGCGCGAATTCGCCGTTTCAGGTATCAGGATGCTGGCCGCATCGAAGGGAAAGATAGTCGCATCCGATAAAACAGGCAAGCTGAAGACGATCAGCCAGTTGACAGCGATCATCACGATCCTGGTAGTGATCGTATACATGAAATTGTCGGAGATGATACCGGTGATCTCCTACTGGGATGTGATCAAAGACTGGACGAAGTTCGGAATTTATATTCTTGTCGTCTTTACCCTCATTATGACCGTCATTTACGGTTACAACTATCTTCTCTCCAACAGACGTCAATTCTGTGAATCCCT
>CAYZZY010000036.1:0-16427 GCA_964482745.1 uncultured bacterium | reverse complement strand
TCGACGCCAACCACTGGACCGAGCGCCGCATCGGCAAGATGTGGAAAAAGATGGAGAAGCTCGGCCTGCAGAAAGAAAGGCTGGCGCTCGAGTGGATCAGCGCGGCAGAGGGTGTGCGCTTCCAGGAAGTCATGGAGCGCATGGAGCGCCTCAGACAGACCGTCACCCCAAAGGAAATCGCCGAAACCCGGCGCATCCTCGCCGAAGAAAAGAAAAGTGAAAGAAAGAAGAATAAGAAGGCGGCGGTAAAATCGGACTGAGTTTTTTCCTGAAACAGCCTTTTTTGCCGCAGAGATCGCGGAGGCACAAAGGCGAAAAAAACGACTTTGAAACCGCAGATACACGCCGATGCACACAGATATTCGTCCCCCTTTGAAAAAGGGGGACGAAAGAGACTGCCCCGTAAGCCGGCGGCGGCAACCTTGAGAAGCTTGCGATACAAAGTTTTTTTCCTCTTCATGCCTCTGGCGTTGGTGATCTTGTACAACAGTTTTTTGGCCGCGCGGGTATGGTCGTGAGAAGACAAATCCAGCTCGGGATGCTCTGTCCCTATGCCTGTCAGGATGCGGGTGATGACGCAACCGCATTCCAGAGTTGCCGGGAATCGCTTGGATGGTGCATATTGGCCTCGACGCGACAGAAAGGTAAGCTTGTTGGCATGGATCTTGTGGAAGTCAATCCTCTTTATGATCAGACAGGCGCAACCGTCCAGGTCGCGGCGAGGCTTATAATCGATCAGCTCGGAGCGGCAAAACTTGCGTAATGAGGTTCACTTCAAAATGAGCGGGACATCAGGAAGTCTATCTTTGCGGTAACGATGACCGCGCGCGGGAGATGGCAACCGCGGCGATGGCTTCACCCGTGCAGAAAATGACAAATGCAGGATAGTATGTTCCCATGGTGTCGAAAACAAATCCCGCCGACAGTGACCGGCTGCCCCTTCGATGAGGATTATGCCCAATGCGAGGCCGCGACTCTGGCACTATCATGGTTCTCCCATATCGGGTGGTTCAAAGTCTTAGGCCCCCGCAGACCTGACAGCCTGCAGGGGCCTGGAATTCGGAACATCGAGATTACTGAGCCGGAGCAAAGAACTTACCCATTTTCATCGCCAGGCTCATGTCGCCTTTGATCTTCAGCTTGCCGGTCATGAAAGCTTTCTGACCGTCAAGCTTGCCGCTGATCATGTCGATCCAATCCTGTGCATCTATTGTCAAGGTCATTTTGGGCGCATCGTGCGCTCCTTCCTTGACTTCGCATGCACCGTCGGCAATTGCGGCATGCCATGTGCCCCCGCCCTCACCAGTAATGTCATACTGGATGACCGCATTTACTCCTGCAGCCTTATCGGGCTGGAACGATCCAGCCATTCCATCGAAGATCATCTTTACTATCGCAGCGTCTGCCATCTATATCCACCTCCTTCCTGTTTCTGAGTTTTCCGCGGGCCGTAATGATGCCCCCTATGGACTTCCAAGCTCCACGGGGCGCTCAAAGCTTGTTGCTTATTCGCTTATCGAATCCGAATACCCATCGTCAAGGGCTCCGGCACATTCTTATAAAGGCTTGCCAGAACCCCGTCAATTACATTCATCGATGAATAAGCCCGCCGCTTACATCATGCCGTCTTCTTTCATGTCTTTCAAAGAGGCTTTAAAGGCGCCGATGATCTTATCGGCGTCTTCCTCCGTGTGTTCGGAGCATATAAACACGGTGTGCAGGTCGGGCATATACACGCCGTGGTAGCGCATGTAATGGCCGAGGGCCTCTCCCTTCATCAAGTTAGGCAGCTCGCGAAATACTCGAGGGCTTTCAGGCTCGCCCCAGACGAAATGCGGAATGAACCATGAACCGAGCCCGAAAAGCTGGAACTCGAACTCGTTCTCCTCGGCGAATTCGTAAATCTCTTTCTTAATCCGGTCGGCCAGCTTGTTGATGTGGTCGTAGATCTGCGGATTATCTCGCAGATGCTCCAGCACTGCAACGCCGACCGCTGTCGTGACGGGGTTCCCGCTGAATGTCCCTATGGCCAGCACCTTCTCCTGCATGTCCTGGAGAGGATCGCCGGAAGTGATGAGAGGTTGCATGGCATCCACACTGCCCACGACAGCGCCCGCCGGAAAACCTCCGCCGATGATCTTCCCGTAGGTGGCCATGTCGGGCGTTATTCCGAAATATTCCTGTGCGCCTCCATAACTCAGACGGAAGCCGCTGATAACCTCATCGAAAATCAGCAGAACACCGCATTCCTTTGTAACCTCGCGAAGGGCTTCGAGAAAATCCTTCATATCCAGGGTAAATGAACTCGGCACCGGCTCGATAATGACCGCCGCCAGTTCGTCCTTGTGTTTCCTGATCTTATCGAGGCTCTCCGCTCTATTGTAGGTAAGGGTGATTATTTGATCAACCGCCGCCTGCGGTGTGCCCGGGTTGTCCGCCACGCTTCCCGGATCCTCAAGAGATCCCTCCGGCTGTGCCAAAATGCTGCTTACAAGGGCATAGTCATGCACGCCGTGATAGCCTCCTTCAAACTTGGCGATCTTATCCTTGCCCGTGCGCGCCCGTGCCACCCTCATGGCGTGCATAGTGGCCTCCGTGCCGGAGTTCGCAAAAGCAACTCGCTCGGCGCACGGGATCGCGGCGACCATGATTTCAGCCAATCGAACTTCGCTCTCATGGGCAATGGCGAGAACGGTCCCGTTCTTAAAGGCCTCTGTGGCGGCCTCAATGGCTATCGGATGGCTGTGTCCGAGGATGAGCGGGCCGTAGGCCATGGTAACGTCAACATACTCGTTTCCGTCGTGGTCGATGATCTTCGATCCGCTCGCTTCTTTGATAAAAGCGACTGCCTTTGGCGCACGAAAGGGGCCGGTCACTGTCGGCGACAGAAGTACCTTCTTGGCCCGTTCGAGGATCTCAGTCGATTTCGGCAGCCTCTCCAGGCTCAGCTCTTCGATATCCTTTTTCATGACACTGCCTCCTTCTCATTGCATTCGCGAGATCTTTCGTTCTCCCGTGAAACCCTGTCCATCCGCCAGTTTTCTCTTTTGCCCATGAGAGCCGGACTCGGAACCGTGGCCCTCGTCATTTACATTCACATGTGCATGTTAAAGACAAAAAAATTATCCTTTGACGATACCGCGGAGCACGAAGTCCGACAGGTTTTCCGCCAATTCTTTGACTGAAAAACTCGTGGGATCCATTAGCCAGCTCATCTCTACACCATTGATAAAGGTGATAAGCGCTACTGCGGCTACATAAGGGTCGGTTCCGGACTCAATCTCCCCGATCCTGATTCCCTCACTGACCAGATTGCCCAGGATCCCACCAAGTTCTATCATAAACTCTATGCTGCCGTCAAATTGCCTCCGCATTCCCTCGGTCATTTCGGTCCTGAGGAGAAAAGAAGCGTAAGCAGCCCGATACTCCTCATCATCTTCGAGCATGACAAATAGCTCCCTCAAGAGAGTTCGGATTTTGGTCAATGGGGATCCATCTTTATCGAGAACTTCTCTCACGCGCGTCTTGTACTTATCGATAGTCTCTTCCATAAGCTGGAGATAGAGATGTTCCTTATTATCAAAATGCCAGTAGATAGCGCCGCGCGTGACTCCGGCCAATTTTGCCACATCTTCAAGGCGGGTGGCAGAATACCCCTTTTCCGTGAATACATCGAGCGCCGCCTTCAGTATTTCTTTACGCGTTATCTCGGCGTCCTGTTTGGTTCTTCTCATGGCATAACGTCCTGGTCAATATCACCTGATCAGATCTCCCGGATAGTATACAGACATGTTCAAGAAAATCAAGGATAATCATGAGCGGAAAGGCAAGACTGCGAAGGCATAAGACCGCTTCAGACATCGCGCAATTGTCGCTCTCATTCTGTTGACAAAATCGCGGCTGCGGAATATAATGAGCCTTGAAGGCACTGCGGTCCTGTGGCCGAACATCCTTTTGTCCAGCATGTTGCTCACCGATTGCACAATTTTCCGCCTGACTCCATAATTATAGAGGAGCATACAAGAGCGGAAAAATCGCTCTCGGTTTTTTTAAACCTGCGAGGGATGCATAAATGTACAGCGAAAAGGTCATGGATCATTTCACCAACCCGCGAAATGTCGGCGAGATCGAGGATGCCGACGGTGTCGGCGAAGTCGGAAACCCCAAGTGTGGGGACGTGATGAAAATCTTTATAAAGGTTGAGGATAGACATCTCAAAGATATAAAATTCAAGACGTTCGGATGTGGGGCCGCGATCGCGACCAGCAGCATGGTGACGGAGATGGCAATGGGGAAGACGCTCGAAGAATCGCTCGATATTTCCAACAAAACCGTCGCCGAAGCGCTCGACGGGCTGCCCCCTCAGAAAATGCACTGCTCGAATCTGGCTGCGGATGCCTTGCATGCCGCAATCGAGGATTATAAAAAGAAACAGGCCGCAAGCAATTAGACAGAATGAAGGTTCGCGGACAACTCATGGAGATTGGCTGCACCCCCGGCTGTTCTTCATCGAAAAAGCTTGAGCACACGGACTTGAGTATCCGTTTTCCGCTTGTCGCCCTGAATATCTGGCAGCATATGGCAGTACAGAGAAGGGCGATCACCTTCTGATAGGGAGACTGGAGCAGATGTCGCTTGTCAGCGAGATTACCCGGCTGTACCACCGCATGGCGACCGACCTTTCGGCCGATATCCATGCCGGTCTTGTAAGGGCGCGTGCTTCGGAAGAGCAAGGCGCGCCTGGATACGTGGCGCTCTCTACGATAATCGATAATGTTGAACTCGCAAGATCCGAATCAAAACCGATGTGCCAGGATACCGGATACCCCGTCTTTTTTGTCACCCTCCCTGAAGGTGCATCCATGAACCGGGTCAGGGAGGCTATTGTTGAAGCGACCAGAATTGCCACGGCGGAAATTCCCCTGCGTCCCAACGCCGTCGACACGGTGACCGGAAAAAACTCGGGCGACAATACCGGAACACTGTTTCCTCTCATGTATTTCGACGGGTGGGACAGGGAACACCTGCTCATCCGCGCCATGCTAAAGGGCGGCGGGAGCGAGAATTGCGGCGCAACGTACAAGCTGCCTGATTCTCGCCTGGGCGCCGGCCGCGATCTCGAGGGAGTGAGAAAGGTCGTCCTTGACGCCGTTCACGCCGCACAGGGACGCGCCTGCCCGCCGTACGTTCTCGGCATCGGCCTTGGCGGGAGCAAAGACAGCGTCGCCAGGCTTTCGAAACAGCAACTGCTCAGGGAACTCGATGACACCAACCCGTTACCGGATCTCGCGGAACTCGAGCGAAGGCTCCTCGAAGAGAGCAACATGCTCGGCATCGGCCCCATCGGAGTTGGCGGCGAGACTTGTGTCATGGGGGTCAAAGTGGGAGTCGCCCACCGGCACGCCGCGTCCTATTTTGTTGATGTGGCGTTTTGTTGCTGGGCCGACCGTAAGGGGTCTCTCGAATACCACGCCAAGGTCTAGATATGGCTGATTACAGATTGACAACACCCCTCAGCGAGGAAGACGTTCGGGCATTGAAGATCGGCGACACCGTCAAGCTGAGCGGATCGATATTCACTGCTCGCGACCGGGCGCATAAATATCTTGTGGAGGAAATGACACCCGAATCGCTTGAGTTTGATCTCGGTGGCGGTATCTTATATCATTGCGGTCCGCTTGTCCGCGTCAAAGACGGAGGTTACGAACTCGTCGTGGCCGGGCCGACGACCAGTAATCGCATGAATCCGTATGAGCCCGATGTTATTGCCAGATACGGTATTCGTGCAATAATAGGTAAGGGAGGTATGGACGAACGAACGCTGGAATCGCTGGGGCAAAACGGGTGCGTTTATCTTGCCGCCATCAGTGGAGCCGCGGTGATCCTGGCGCGTTATGTGACAAAGATTGCCGGCGTTTATAAACTCGAGGAATTCGGAATGCCCGAATGTTTTTGGGAGTTTGAGGTGTCGGATTTTCCGGCCATTGTCACGATGGATACCCATGGGGGGAGCATTCATAGTATAGTAGAGGAAGCTTCGGAAAAAAGATTGAAGGAACTGCTGCTTGCGGAATAAGCGGCGTCGAAGCGTCTCGTAAACGTGTGATCCGGCAAGAAGGGGAGGAGAACAAGCATGATTAAGATCGAAAAGATTCTTTTTCCGACCGATTTCTCCGAGCATAGCAAACACGCTTTCAGCTACGCGTTGTCCTTTGCAAAGGAATATGGAGCCCGGTTGTATATGCTCCACGTCGTCGAGGATGTGCAGTATCTTGCCAACGCCTATATGTTTGACGTGCCGATTATGCCGTCATTCGCGGATATGGAGCAAAGCCGGCTCAAGGAGATGCAGGAGTTTATTGATCGAGAGGCAGCCGATTCATCGATCAGTATAGAAAAAATGATAAAGCACGGGCGGCCGTTCATTGAGATAATCCAGACGGCGCGCGATGAAAACGTTGACCTGATAGTCATTGCCACTCATGGTCGCAGCGGCCTTGAGCATGTGTTCTTCGGCAGTACGGCGGAGAAAGTCGTGCGCAAGGCGCCATGCCCGGTGCTCAGCATTCGAATGCCGGGTCATGGCTTCATCATGCCCTGATGACTTGTACAACGCGCAGAAGTTTGGCATAATGGATGTAGTAGTGTATTTTCTGTTACGAAAGGAGACTTACCAATGAAAGAGAAGGTTCAAGAAGCACTTAACGATATCAGACCCCAGCTTCAGGCAGATGGTGGAGACATCGAACTTGTGGAGGTGACCGATGAGGGTGTCGTAAAAGTACGCCTCGTTGGCGCCTGTTCCGGCTGTCCCGGCGCTCAGATGACACTGCAAATGGGAGTTGAACGCGTCGTCAAGCAGCGCGTGCCCGAAGTCACGGCTGTGGAATCGGTTTAAAAAACCTCGATAAGAAGGATTTGCCGGCAGAGAGCGCGCCCGCTGAGCAATGGGTGCGCCTCTGTCCATATATCACCTTTTCGCCGAGCAGATCAAACACTTGGGGCACAAAAGATATACATTGTTCCGGCGAATGCCGTCACAATCCGGTTGCCGCAAAAAAGCCGGCCAATTGGTGAAAGTATGAACAGAAGTTTGCTCTCCTGCTGTCATCAATGTATTCTCACACTGGCCGGATAAGGGTAATCCCAGGCGTATTTCGGGAAACGGGAGGGATTGTTGAGTGAAAAAAATCCTCTATATCGTGCTGGACGGCCTTGGGGACAGGCCGACGCCGTCGCTGGGAAACCGGACTCCGCTCGAGGCCGCTCAGACTCCCGAGATGGATAAGCTCGCCAGGCAGGGCGAAAATGGAGTCATGTATACCGTAGCGCGCGGCATAGCGCCCGAATCCGACATAGCGGTGATCTCCATCCTCGGGTACGACGCCCATAAATATTATACCGGGAGGGGGCCGCTCGAATCGCATGCAGTCGGGCTGAAAGTCAACCCCGGCGACCTGGCTTATAGAGTCAACTTCGCCACGCGCGGAGACGGGTGGAACATTGCCGACAGGCGCGTCGGAAGAAACCTGACGACTGCGGAAGCCGATGAACTCTGCCGCGAGGTCAACCAAAAGGTCAAACTTGTTTCGGTTCCCGGTGCGAGTTTCGAATTCAAGAACACGATAGGGCACAGGGGGGTTCTGGTCATAAGATGTGGCGGAAGACTTTCCGCCTCGGTGAGCAACACCGATCCCGCCTATGGCAGGGAGGGATTACTTGGTGTCGCGCTCGAAGAGTTTGAAGATGTTGTCCAGATGTGCAGGCCGCTTGATGACGCCGAGGATCGCGAAGGGGCCGAGATGTCAGCCAGGCTGACAAATGAATTCATCGAAAAAAGCTGCAAGGCGCTCGATGACTCCGAGACCAACAGAAAGCGAGTGGAAAAAGGTGGGATGGCCGGCAACCTCATCCTGACCCGCGATGGCGGCAACCGGCTCCCGCAGATGCCTCCTATCAGCGAACGCTTTGGCGTACAGTTCGGCTGCTTCCAGGAGATGCCTGTCGAAAAGGGAATTGCAATGCTCACCGGCATGGACATAGTGCCTGTGCCGCTGGTATCGGGCGATCCCGAAAAGGATTACCCGCCACTGGCAAAATTAGCGATAGAAGAGCTGCCGAAGTATGGAGGCCTCTATATTCACATAAAAGGGCCCGACATTCCCGGCCACGACGGGAACGCCGAGGAGAAGCGGGACATTATTGAAGCCATCGATAAGTTTTTCCTGGCCAACCTTGTGCCCGATCTGGACCTTGGCAACGTTGTTCTCACCCTGACCGCCGACCACTCGACTCCATGCATAATGAAATCGCACTCGGCCGATCCCGTGCCGCTATTGATACTGGATTCTTCTTTGCGATCGGATGGCACGAAAGCATTCACCGAAGCCGAGTGCGCAAAGGGAAAACTGGGCGAGATCGTCGGTGTCGAGTTGCTTCCGAAACTGATCCGGTTGGCGCAGGCCGGTTGAAAGGAGCGGAATTGCAGAACGAAGATTACACCACGAGTGAATGGA
Source organism: uncultured bacterium (assembly GCA_964482745.1). GTDB lineage: Bacteria > Abyssobacteria > SURF-5 > SURF-5 > SURF-5 > CAYZZY01. The sequence continues at coordinate 7,911 of CAYZZY010000036.1, read as the reverse complement.
CGCACGACGAATGGGAGCGTGCCTGGAACCTTGCTGTGGGGACTGCGTATGCGTGTGAGAAGTGTGGTTCGATGATCATGATTACCAAAGGCGGCGTCGGCACCCTTGAACCCCGCTGTTGTGACGAAATGATGAAGCCTGTGAAAAAGGACCAGAGTTGAAGAATATCCAGGCGCAAAGGGGGCTATAGGTGAAACGCGGCCAAAAATATCGATGCAGCGTATGCGGCGCCGAGACGATTGTCATTCGTCCGGGAAAGGGCGAGCTTCGGCCGGTGTGCTGCAATAAGCCGATGGTACTCTTGAAGCGAAGGGTCGAGATGTACCGTTGTCCGGTTTGCGGGTCGGAGGTGGTCGTGCTTAGATCAAAATCCGAAAGCCTGCAACTCGTCTGCTGCAACGTTCCGATGCGAGGTCTGGCCGCATAAAGGGCGTGGAACAGTTGCGATCGGCGCAGGCATCGCTTAAAATTCCGACAAAGCCGAAGAAAAGCTTTCTCCCCACTGCAACCCGGCTCGCGAAAGGAATCTGAAAATGAATAAACCCAAGAATCTTTTCGGGGACATGAAGCGTGCACGGGAAGAGATGGAGCACCTTATGCGCCATGTCTTCGGGCAGCCCCTTCCCCTGCTGCAGCCCCTGGAAGGCAAATGGCGCCCGAACGTGGACGTGTTTGAATATGAAGACCATATCGTTGTGGTCGCTGAACTTGCAGGAGTTGAACGAGCGGATGTCTCGCTGGTTTTCGACGACGGCAAACTGCGCCTGACCGGAATTCGCAGAGATAAATCTCCGTGTGGAGGCCGCAAATATTGCCAGATGGAGATAAACTACAACGAATTCGAGCGCGTAATCTATATGCCCGACAATGTGGATGTTGACGGGATATCCGCCAAACTCGACAGTGGTTTCATGATAATCGAAGCTCCCAAGAAAAAGCCGGACGGACCAAAGAGCCATCAAGTGGAGATCAGGTGATCAAATGGTTGAGAAAACGGACGATGACGCTCTTCAGACGGTGACGGCGCCGGAGAATCTGGAGACCGACGAAACCTCTCAGATACCGGACGCCATCGGGATACTTCCGCTCAAAAACACGGTTATGCTTCCCTATACGGTTGTGCCGCTTTCTGTCGGTGAGGAGAGTTCAATCGCTCTTATTGATGAGGCCGTATCAGGAACAAAAATCATCGGCTGTGTCGCCATGAAGGACCTCGCGGCCGGCAGAAAACCTGAAAACATGTATGAGTATGGAACCGCCGTGAGTATCTTTAAGATGATGAAGTTGCCGGATGGAACCATGGCGGTTTTGGTACAGGGAATATCCAAAATAAAAGTAACCCAGTACATTTCCATCGATCCGTTCTTCAAAGCCCGCGTCGAGAGCATGGAGGAGTCCGAGGAACTTTCCACGAGGGGCGAGGCGTTATTCCGCAATGTGCTCGCTCAATGCCAGCGGCTGATATCACTCACTCCTTACTTGCCCGACGAACTCCAGGCGGCGCTCATCAATGTCGACTCGGCGGTCAGACTGATCTATCTCGTATGTTCCGTGCTCAAGCTTAAGATAGCGGAAAAAGAGGAGATACTTGAATTCTCCACGGTCGAAGAAAAACTTGAGCGCATATCCGAATTGCTCAGCCGGGAGATAGGGATACTTGAACTTGGCGGCAAGATCAAATCACAAGTAGAAACCGAGATGTCAAAATCGCAGCGCGAGTACTTCCTGCGAGAACAGCTCAAGGCGATTCAGGAGGAACTTGGCGAAGGCGACGAACGGCAGGAGGAGATCAAGGAACTGCGGGAAAAGCTGGATGCGAAAAAGCTACCGGAAGAAGTGCGGAAAGAGGCCGGGCGAGACCTTGACAGACTTGCAAAACTCCCATCCGCCGCGGCCGACTATCACGTTATCCGCACCTATCTGGATTGGATAATCGATCTTCCATGGAATGAGTACACCGAGGACAACCTCGACCTCGAGAGAGCGCAGGAGGTCCTGGACGATGACCATTACGATCTCAAGGAAATTAAAGAGCGGATCGTGGAATTCCTCGCGATCAGGGCTCGCAAGCCCGATATGAAAGGGCCGATCCTTTGCTTTGCCGGACCTCCCGGAACGGGCAAAACCTCGCTCGGGCGTTCGATCGCCCGTGCCCTGGGGAGGGAGTTTGTTCGAATGAGCCTGGGCGGGGTCCGCGACGAGGCCGAAATTCGAGGTCATCGCCGCACCTATATCGGCGCGCTTCCCGGCAGGATAATCCAGAGCATCAGACGAGCCGGAAAGGCCAATCCCGTCTTCATGATGGATGAGATCGACAAAGTTGGCGCGGACTACCGCGGGGATCCCTCTTCTGCGCTGCTTGAAGTGCTCGACCCGGAGCAGAACACTTCGTTCCGGGATAACTATCTTGATCTTCCTTTCGATCTGTCGAAAGTCATGTTCATCACGACGGCCAATATGCTCCAGACGATTCATCCCGCCCTGCAGGACCGAATGGAGATACTCACGCTCGCGGGCTATACCGAGGAAGAAAAGCTCGGGATCGCCAAAAAGTATTTGCTTCCTCGTCAGCTCGAAGAAAATGGGCTTGAGCCTGAGCACGTCGAATTTGAAGACAAGGCCCTTCGCAAGATCATCAATTCCTATACGCGAGAGGCCGGCGTCCGCAACCTCGAACGAACCATTGGGAAGGTCAGCCGGAAAGTGGCGCTCAAAATATCGACAGGCAAGAAGGAGCATGAACTCATCACGGACGAGAACCTCCATGAGTACCTCGGACCTGAGAAGGTTTTCTCGGAGGTAGCCTTGAGGACATGCAAGCCGGGTGTCGCGACCGGGCTTGCATGGACAGAAGCCGGCGGCGACGTCCTTTTCATCGAGGCGCTCTCCATGCCGGGAGGCAAGAATCTTACGCTTACGGGCCAATTGGGTGATGTCATGCAGGAATCCGCCAAAGCAGCCCTTAGTTACATCCGTTCAAAAGCCGAAACACTCGGGATAGACAAGAACTTCTTCTCCAAGCAGGATATCCATGTCCATGTTCCAGCGGGCGCGATTCCTAAAGACGGCCCTTCGGCAGGGATAACCATGACCGTTGCCATCGCATCGCTGCTGACTGACAGACCTGTAAATAATGAAATTGCAATGACCGGAGAAATCACGCTCAGCGGCCTTGTTCTTCCAATCGGGGGAGTAAAGCAGAAAATTCTTGCTGCAAAGCGGGCTGGCATTAAGAAGGTAATATTGCCGGCGAGAAATGAAAAAGATCTTACGGAAATCGACGACGAAGTCAAATCCGGCCTTGAGTTTATCTTCGTCGAGAATATCGACCAGGTGTTTGACGCGGCACTCGCCAGATGTGATAAACAGGCCGGTCCCAAATCAAGGAGACCGAAAAAGGCACGGAAGACTTCGGTTTGAGGTACTGTGGATAGAAGAAAACTTGAAGCAAGACTGAACCTGGCTCGTCATCTGTTCCAACATATGGTGCGCCGGGCCTTCTCTCATGACGATAAGGATGGTGTCGGCCTCCAGCAGTTTCTTTCCCACTACCGGGCCGATAATATTTTTGAAATCGACGGCCTTGAGCGCGAGCGGTATCACACCTTTGCCCGCTGCATCCAATGCAATATCTGCCAGCCCCATTGCGTCATGTACAGGGCTATCGACTATCACGAGTTTCCCGGTCCCATGGCCGTCGCAAGCACGCTTTCGCGCGCAATAGCAGAACTCGGGTCGACTCGCGGCGCCATTTACAACTGCACACTCTGCAGACTCTGCGAGACTACCTGTCCCGAAAATGCGCCCATAGCCGAAATAGTGAGCTTTGTTCGCAAGTACATCTACAAGTACGAGCCGGGCCTTGTGCCCCAAGCCCTGAAAAAGCAGTGCGACACGATTCGGAAACAGGGCGCGATCTTCGATAATAATGCCCCGATAAGCATTCCGGGAAAAAAATCGGCTGAATACGTACTGTTTCTTGGATGTCACGGCCGATTCAAGCAGGAAAAGCGAACGCAGGCCGCCATTTCCTTGCTTGAACGGATTGGCATCGATTTCACAACCATAGACGAAGTATGTTGCGGAGCCCCGCTGAAGGCCGCCGGGTGCGGCGAATCGCCGGAGTTCGCGCGCACAAACGTTGAACGTATTCTCGAAAAAAACACGGCAAAAGTGATAACCCTCTGTCCTCATTGCCTTGTTACTTTCTGCGAAGAGGAGGAATATGCCGGCAGGATCGAAGCCGTGCATATAGCGAAACTGCTCCCGCAGTTGACAAACGCAATAACCGCAGGTGATGAGATCGTCGCATATCACGATCCATGTATGCTGGGACGCGTATGCGGCATCTTCGACGAACCGCGCGAAGTTCTTGAGGGAGCCGGCGCGAAGCTGGTGGAAATGAAGAACTCGAGGGAAATGGGCCTCTGCTGCGGCGCCTGGGGAGGCCTGAAGCAGAGCGCTCCCGATACTGCCGAAACGATCGCCGCACGTCGACTCGAAGATGCCCTGGACGTGGGAGCTGATATTCTGCTCACCGAATGCCCGTGGTGCCTTGAGATCCTCCAATCAACAACTGCGCTAGACGGCAAGCTGCGGGTAAGCTCGGTTCTCGAATACCTGCATAATCCCGAGGCATGATTCATCTGGCCGGATGTACACAATTATTGGAGGGCTCTCCAATCTGGAAGGATAAGAAAGAACCATGACAACAAAGCGAAATCTTATGGTAAAAGTCATTGATGCCCGTCCTGCCGACGTCAAGAAAGTTCTCAAGGATTCGGGCATCGAAGTCGTGAGTATTGTCGAGATCCATAAGGAAGATACCCCGGGACAAGAGGCCGACGCCCCCGCGGCCGACGAGGAAGGCTAGAGCTTCACTCCTACCACACGAAGGCTGCTAAAAGGCAGCGAAAGGCCGATTATAATTCACCGCGAGACGGGTGTCGCTTGAGAAAACAAAGGGGACAGGTAGTCTCAGGAGGACCTGGTTTTGGTGTGGTTACAGAGCTGTTAAACGTCTAATTCCCCTTGCGGCTTATCCTGCTCACTTCTTCCTCGATCATCCGATCTCTAATCGACGATTCCCTTGAACGGTAATAATGGACAAGGCCGTGAAGGAAGAGGGGAATGCCTAATGCAAAGAGCGGCCACTTGACCCAGAGATACCTTGCCGATGTCAGAAGGTTGATTAAGAGGAGCAGCGAATTTATAAAGATATAGACGGACAGATGCCTGCGGAATCGAATTCTGGCCTGTACTCTCTTCCTGGCAGCGGCATACACTTCCGGATTATCGGCATAACCGATCTTTTCAACCGGTCGGGGTTCCGGCGCCGGCAGCGATTCGAAACGCCGGATATCATCGAGGAATTCGGAGGCGCTTGAGTATCTGTCGTTCTTGTTCTTGGCCATTGTCCGAGCCACAACGGCAATCAGGCCCGGCGGTACATTCGGGTTGAGGCTTCTCATATCGGGAGGATCTTCGTAGATGATCTTGTGAAGCAGTGCCGCATCGTTTCCCGCCTTAAAGGGGATTCGTCCTGTCAGCATCTCGTAAAGGACGATGCCGAGCGACCAGATGTCGCTCCTGTTATCGACGGGCTCTCCGCATGCCTGTTCCGGTGACATATAAGCCACGGTGCCCATGATTGTTGCCGCCTGCGTGAGCCTGGTTCTTCCCTCCTGCCTGGCCAGCCCGAAATCCATGATTCTTGCCTGGCCTTTTCTGTTGATCATAATGTTTGCGCTTTTGATGTCCCTGTGGATGATTCCGTTTTCGTGCGCTTCCTGCAGTCCCTCGGCCACCTGGATTGCGATGTTCCGCGCTTCATCCGGATTCACCGGGCCTCTGCGTATCTTTTCCTCTACACTCTGCCCGTCAACATAGGCCATCGCTATGAAGGTTTGGCCCTCGGCTTCGTCGATCTCGTACGTTGTGCAAATATTGGAGTGTTCCAGGGCTGCGGCTGCCTGTGCCTCCCGAACAAATCGGGTTTTCTCTTCCTCGCCTCCCCACGCTTGCTGAGAGAGGAATTTAAGAGCGACCGTGCGTCTGAGCTTTGTGTCCTCCGCCTTGTAAACCACTCCCATCCCACCCTCGCCGAGTTTGTCGCTGATCTTATAGTGGGAAATCGTTTTGCCAATCATTTTTTATCCACTAACCTCTCAAGCCTGAAAGATTTTTTCACCGCAAAGGGTCGCAGACCCGAGGCGCAAAGCACGCAAAGAAAGACTACAGATACTTCGTCAATTATGCCCTTTGTGACATGCTGTGTCAACCTGCATCCCGTTAAGAGCATGGCGACGCATAGAGAAGTCCAGCCGGCTTGGAGGAGGATTTGTTGATGATCCGCTTGAAGATAAAGATGGATAGGTTTGGAGTCTATGAAAGAGTGATTCTGCCTGCGAGATGCGGGCATACGGCAATTATATCGGAACAGACTGGATACGCCAAACGATCCCAGCGGGATTGGAAGGTTCCTATTGTCGGCTGATTTGCCTATGGCGCCATTGTGCCGATAACCATCAGCATCACGATTCCGAGGATGGCGGTTCCGTTAAAGACCAGACCGAGCGTCGAAAAAACCTTCTTGCGGTCTCTTTGAACCAATCCCGCAATACCAAGTCCAACGCCTGCCATATTTGCCATGAGTCCGCCGAGAATGAACAAGCCGACGACAATTGCCGCCATCGATTGTTCGTCCATTCCTCCCGGGGTCGTGGCCTCGATAATGCCTGCGGCCATGATCACTAGAAATTCGACGGCCCCGACCATCAAGGATACTATGAAAGAAGCGATCCCGAGGCCTGAATGCTTCAGAAGGCTGGGGGCGTATCCGTGATGCTGATATACGCTTTCAACAGTTGTCATGATAGTTCCTCCGCTTGGAGTTGACCTTAACAAACCATGAGTTCACGGAGCACTGAAACGATCCGGATGAACTCCAGTAATATCATCTATAGCAACAGGGCCGGCAGAGCCTTGTCACTCAATTCGAAAACTTGTTGCCGTCCCCTCCAGAATTTCCCTGTAGGAATCGTATTTATCGGGTTCGGAATCGCACATGATGAGATATGCCCGACGTCCTTTCACCGTGCAGCAGTCCAGGGTCTTCACGGTGCCTTCCTGCATCTCGTAGGTAAAAAGCACCCATTTAGCCTTCGCGTTGGCTAAGGCAAGGTCACCTCTTTGTTCCTCCTGTGCTCGGCGGAATTCAGTACTTCTGACCTTATCGTTCTCTTTGGCAAACTCTTCCAGACTTACTTTGTAAGGCAAATCCTCAACCGTCACGCTGACAGATTCAAAGAACATGTCATTCTCGTTCTCCTCCGGACTCAGAGCCACAATCGTTGCGCCGCCGTTCTCATGCTGCAGGTCCCACCCGGGAGGAAATTTGATCGAAAATCCCATGGCTTTGTCGTAATATCTCCCCGGCTCGGACGCTGGCTTGGCGCCGCATCCGGTCACCAGGAATAGAGAAATGACAATTATTGTCAGGACCGGGAAAACCATCCGCATCTTGGGCATGGTCTTCTATCTCCCTCTAACTCCCTTTTTTTCAATTGGTTACGCGTATTCAGCTCAGCCTGAAGGCCCTGCGTTGAGAGCGCGAATACTAATGAGTGCCCAAATGTGGAAAGCTTTAGAGCATATCGCATGCCAATAAAAGGACGGAATCGAGAGGGTTGCCGTATGGGAATTCCTTGGAAGATCGCATATCGGCATGATAGAGGGGGAGCCGTCAATTAAATGACATCTCAGCGAAGAGCAGAAGGTGAGCTAACGGTAAGTGTAAGCAGGCCAGTTATCGAGTCGATGTATTCCCCTGTGCCGGTGCGTCTGATTGCGCAAGCAGTTCTCGCGCCGCTTTGACGACATCTTCGGGTTTGACCTCGTCCATGCACTTGG
>CAYZZY010000035.1:0-16699 GCA_964482745.1 uncultured bacterium | reverse complement strand
GTCAAGGGCCGCCAAAGGCGGTCGAACATCGTTCGAAAAGCCATCTTTTCAAGGGAATGTGTCGCCTTTATCAGTCAAGAAAATGAACCATGAGTAATTGCTCTTGACCCCGTTGCTCACCTTTGGAGGGAAAAGGTGTAAGCTGTTAATAATAGATCTGTTATGAGATTTGGGGCCGAAGAATAGGCACTATTTGTCAGTTCTCGCACACCGGAAGCCAATGCTCGAACTCTGTTTGCGGGGACTGAAATAATACCGGTAGCCCGTTCTGGCATAAAGGTTGAGATTGCTGTCCCAGCCCCCGCCCCGGGCCGCCTTGAAGGTCCCGTCCTCGGGGCCGGGAGGATTCTTGTAGGGGGCCTGTTTGTAGTAGTCTTCGGAATACCAATCTGCGGTCCATTCGGTAACATTGCCGGACATGTTGTAGCAGCCATACGGACTCAATCCTTTGCTGAACATATCCGCCGATTGGGTCGAGTTGAGAAAACTATCCTGTGTATTGCATGCTTCCGGATCCCATGCATCCCCCCACGGCCACATTCTGCCGTCTCTACCACGGGCGCTCTTTTCCCATTCGGCCTCGGTCGGCAGACGCTTACCCGCCCATTTTGCGTAGGCGGCGGCGTCGTGCCAACTCACAAGCACGACAGGATGGTCGCCCTTGGCGGGCGGATATGTCTTGTTGTGCCAATTGTATGGCGCGGCCCAGAATTCATTAACAAAGGGCGCCCGATGACCTGTCGCGTCCACGAATTTCTTGTATTCCTCATTGGTTACCTCGTATTTGTCGATATAAAATGAATCCAGATAAACTCTTCGTCTGGGACTCTCGTTGCTGAACTCCGAATCGGTTCCCATGATAAACTCGCCTGCCTGAATGAAAATCATTTCTCCCAACGCGCCTGTTGCCTGATTCGAAGTCGTGCCGCTGGTCGGCGGTACGGTTCCCTTTATTGAGACGCGCGATCCTGCGTCTGTTTGGTTTGAAGGTATGTCTTCCAGTGGTGGATAAGATCCGCCTAGGGCGGAAAACATCCACAGCAGGCCACCGACAATCATGGCAAGCACTGAGATTGCGCCGACAGATCTTATGCTGACCAGCCTTTTCCAGCTCTCTATTTCAAGAATCAAGGCCAGTCGGGCCTTGAGTTTGCTGAACATGGATGTATGCAAATCTCGCTTCAGGTCGTCGGCCAGTTCCTCTATCGACTGGTATCTTTCAGAAGGATTTTGTTGCATGGCTTTCAGGATGATGCCGTCCATCCGCTTGCTGAGTTCGGGATTCACTTTCGTGGGAAGAGGGAAATTTCCAAGCGGAAGCTTGCCAGTGAAGGTTTCGTACAACATCACCCCAAAGGCGAAAATGTCGGCCCTGTGGTCTACTGATTTTGCATCGACACGCTGCTCCGGCGCCATATAATCCGCTGTGCCCATGAAACTGCTGGCGACTGTGAGTGAGGAGAGTGGCAGGTTGGTGCCGGTAATCTGCGCGATCCCGAAGTCGGCCAACTTTGCCCGACCCGTTCGATCTATCAGAACATTGTCAGGCTTTACATCTCTATGGACTATCCCTATCTTATGCGCGTAGTCGAGCGACGAAGCGACCTGGAGCAATATGTGCGCCTTCGTGTTAAATGTCAATTTCTTGTATCTAAGAAGGCGCGAAAGGCTGGCCCCGTCTACGTATTCCATCACGAAGTAGTTCAGGCCACCCTCGACACCTTTGTCGAGTACGCGCACAATATTGGGATGTTCGAGGGATTCAAGCGCGAGAAACTCGCGGTCGAATCGGGCCAACGCCTTCAGGCTTGATGAGAATTTCTTCTTGAGCACTTTCAGGGCCACGACCCGCTGTTTCGTTTCGTCAAAAGCCCTGTAGACAGTGGCCATTCCACCTCGGCCGATCCTCTTTTCGATTCGGTAGTTGCCTACTCTCTCGGTAGGCTTGAGATCGTCGGGTTGGCGTTCATTGCCCTGGACCTTTTCAGCGCGCTCAACAGGGGGAGACGAATCGGCATCTGGATGGGGGCTTTGGCCCTCGTGGGAGCCGGGCGACTCATCAGGCGGAGGATTCGATTGCAGGGACACTGCATCTTCCTTGTCGGTGTCCTTGTTGGGGGATTTAGGGTCCTCTGGTGAAGCCATTTCTGTCTTTCTGAAAGCCGCCTTCCGTATAAAGACGAATTTGTTCCTAAGCCCGTATTATATCATATGTTTCCGGCATAACCAAAGGACGCGGCGGCGGCGATTGAATTTTGGACATGATAGTGCTAAAATTACGCCGTTCTTCAGGTCGCTCATTGTCCGCCAGATTAAAGGGGAAAAAACTGTGGCAGGAAATAACGTATGAAAATAAAAGGAAAAGTCGAGGCCGGAATTCTCGATGCCATGAAGAGCAAGGACCGGGAGCGGCTTTCAGTATTAAGGATGATCAAAGCCGAATTGTCGCTCAAGGAAAAAGAGAGCGGGCAGCCCCTTGAAGACCCCGATGCCGACCGGGCTCTCCTGAGCATGCTCAAACGATACAAAAAAGCAAAAGAGGAATACGAATCACTTGGAAAAAAAAGCGAAGCCGAAGGCTACGAGCGGGATATGATAGTCATCGAGAGCTTCATGTCGGCCCCGATGCTGGGCGAAGGCCAGATCAAGGAGGCGCTGGGGAATCTCGTTTGCGAGTTGGAGGCGACGGGGCCAAAAGATTTCGGCAGGGTGATGAAAGGATTCATGGAGGTTCATCAGAATGCCGACGGGAAAATTGTCTCATCACTCCTCAAGGAAATTCTCAGCGCGAAAGAAGTCCAATCAGTCGATGAACCCGCAGAGTAGGCCGATACATCTGCGGCGGTTTTAAGAATTGGTTTTAAAATCAATTATGAAAGCATCCAACGCCGAAGACACCTATCTCCGAGCGCTCTATAAAGCGGCCGGATACTCCGACAGCGACCTGAAAAAGCCGCTCATCGCAGTGGCGAACTCTTGGTCCGAATTAAATCCCGGACACCGGCATCTCAGGGACGTTGCCGTCCGCATCAAGGAAGGGATATGGGAAGCCGGCGGCATGCCCGCCGAATTCAATACTATCGGCCCCTGTGACGGTATAGCCCAGGGACGCGGGATGCACTATGTCCTTCCCTCGCGCGATGTTGTCGCCGCCTCTGTCGAATTGATGGCGGGCGCGCATCAGGCCGACGGGCTTGTGTTGATCGGATCGTGCGATAAGATCATACCGGGAATGCTGATGGCCGCCCTCCGGCTCGACGTTCCCTCGATTTTCGTTACCGGCGGCATAATGCCGTCGCGAGGCGGCATGGTTACGTGCGACATAAAGGAGGCGATCGGCGAATTCACCGCCGGAAAACTGACCCGAAAAAGACTTAAAGAAATAGAATCGACCGTCTGTGCCGGTATCGGCGCATGCAACATGATGGGGACGGCAAGCACAATGTGCTGTCTGCTTGAAATCCTCGGGCTTGCGCTTCCCGGCACCGCCACCATCTCCGCTGCCGATCCGACGCATGCCGCGCTTGCACGCGAAGCCGGGAGACGGGTGGTCAGGCTCGTTCGAAAAAAAATCCGTCCCTCAACAATTCTGACCGGCGCATCTTTTGAAAACGCACTCCGAGGTCTGCTCGCCTTCGGAGGATCCACGAACGCATTGCTTCATCTTCCGGCGATCGCCGCGGAACTCGATATCGAAATTTCTTTGGATGATATTGATGCTCTCGGTCGGGCCACGCCTCTTTTGACAAGATTAAAACCGGCCTCCTCATTTAATATGCTCGATTTTCATGAGGCGGGCGGGGTCCCCGCGCTGATGCGCGAACTCGCGCCGCTTCTTCATCTGGATCAGATGACGGTCTCGGGAAAGACACTCGAGCAGGTCGCCCGATCCGCAAAGGTGCATTCGAGGGAGATCATCGCGCCACTCGACCGGCCTTTGGCAAAAGAGGGAGGCATCGCGGTCTTGCGCGGCAACCTTGCGCCGGAGGGGGCGGTGGTGAAGACCAGTGGTGTCAGTCCGGAGATGATGGTGCACAAGGGTCCCGCCGTGGTCTTTGACAGCGAAGAGGAAGTGCGGGAACATCTTACACGTCGGAAAGTGAAACCGGGAAGCGTGCTCGTTATAAGATATGAAGGCCCAAAGGGAGGGCCGGGAATGCGAGAGATGTCCATCCCCGCTGCGATGCTTGTGGGAATGGGCCTCGGTGACTCGGTCGCGATGGTGACCGACGGAAGATATTCCGGCGCGACCCAGGGGCCATGCATAGGTCATGTATGCCCGGAAGCGGCCGACGGGGGGGTGCTTGCGATCGTAAAAAACGGCGATATTATAGAAATTGACATCCCCGCGCGCACGCTCAGGGTTGATCTCACGAAAGCGGAAATATCGAAAAGAATGAAGGGATGGGAACCACCCGCGCCCAAAATGAACGGGGGGTTCCTCGGTGTCTATCAGCGAATCGTCGGCAGTGCGTCGCGGGGCGCGCGGATCGATGAATCAACTGTCGAAAGGAGACGCTTGAAATGAAAATGACCGGTGGCGAGATTGTCGTCGAATACCTTATCAAGGAAAAGGTTCCCTACGTCGCCGGAATCCCTGGCCACGGCTGTCTCGGGCTTGTCGATGCCCTGCTGAAGCAAAAGGACAAGATCTCAGTGATCCAGGTGCGCCAGGAAATGAGCGCGGTGCATCTTGCTGACGGATACTATCGCGTTTCGGGCAATCCGCTGGCGGTGTTCACTTCGATTGGACCGGGCGCAATCAATACGGCCATCGGCCTCGCGACCGCGTACGTGGATTCGACGGCGGTGCTCGCGCTGACGGGCGACACGCATGTCCATATGTTCGGGCGGGGTGTGCTCCAGGAGATCGAGCGCACTCACAGCGCCAATTTCCCCCGCGTCCTGGAGCCCATCGTTAAGCGATACTGGCAGGCGGTCAGCGTCGAACAACTGCCGCACATCATGCAACGCGCCTTCAGCCAAATGCTCTGCGGGCGGCGCGGTCCGGTGCTTATTGATCTTCCCATGGACGTGCAGGCTGATTCGGCCGACGTCATAATTCCGGAGCCCGGCGAGCGCAAGTGTGTCGCCCGGGCAAAGGCCGACCCGGCCTCCATAGAGCAGGCCGCAAGACTCCTCAATTCGGCCACGAAACCGGTCATCCTCGCGGGTGGCGGGGTGATTGCAGCCGAGGCGTGGGAAGAATTGAAAGTGCTTGCAGAATATCTTGGCGCCGCGGTCGTCACGACGATGATGGGCAAGAGCTGTTTCCCGGAGAATCACCCGCTCTATGGGTGGCATGCGGGAAGCAAGGGGACGACCGTGGGCAACGCCCTCTGCTCGCGCGCCGACGTATTGTTGGCGGTGGGATGTCGTTTCGCCGATGAAACAACGTCGTCATATCGCCGCGGTGTCAGCTTCTCGATCCCGCCGACAAAGCTGATACATGCCGACATCGACGCGACTGAAATCGGGAAAAATTATCCCGTTGAGGTGGGCATTGTCGGCGACGCGAAGAGCGTTCTGGCCGATCTGCTCAATGCCGTCATTCAGGTTACCTCGAAACGCGGGCGGAAGAAAAAAGAATATCATAGCCAGATCCAGGCGCTGAGGAAGAAATGGCTGGCTTCACTGGCAAAACTGCAGAACGTCAAGCGCACCCCACCGGTCATCTCGCGCGCCTTGAAAGAACTCCGTGACGAACTGCCGGAGGACGCGATCGTGGCGTGTTCCTCGGGCAATGCGCAGGCTCAGATTCTTCAGGAGTTCCCGTTCACGAAGCCGAAGACGCTGCTGACCACGGGAGGATTCTCAACAATGGGGTGGGCGCTTCCTGCAGCCATGGGCGCGAAACTGGCGAAGCCTGACGTCCCCGTCGTGGCGGTCGTAGGCGATGGCGATTTCATGATGACGATGCAGGAAATGGCGACCGCCGTGCAGTATGATATCCCGGTCGTCGTCTTCTTGCTGAACAACTCCGGCTGGATCGCCATCAAAGACCTGCAGATGGCGGCATACGGTGAAGACCGTGGTTACGCCTGCGATTTCGAAAAGGACGGCAAACCGTATTCACCTGATTTCAAAAAGGTCGCGCAGGCGTTTGGCTGTCACGCCGAGCATGCGACAAAGGCCGAACAGATACGGCCCGCCCTCCAGCGCGCGCTGAAAAGCGGCAAGCCCGCGGTCGTGGAAGTTACCGTCAATCGCAAGTATCCGCACTCGGGCAGTCCTGCCGTCGGCTGGTGGGACGTTCCCGTGCCCACCTACCTCAAGGAACGACGCAAGGAATACGAAAAAGGTCGCTCGGAAGAAGTCTTGTAGGAAAGAAAGAGCCCTCGCCCGAAGTTCACGTGAACGCTCGTGCGAGGGCCTTTTTATTTGTCCGTCAAATGTCAAGTATGGTGGTTTCGATCGGTGTCTTCGTGAGTACTTGGTTTCCTTCTTCGGTTATGAGGACTGGGCATTCAAGGCGCATGCCGCCGACGCCGGGCTTATTTATCACAAGCGCCGCCACCTCTGTTATATTAGGCTCAAATGTCAGGTGCGCGAATTCCTCACCGCTCGTTATCGCCGGATACCACTCGTGCCCGACGATTCCGATCCCGTGCCCGAATGCCGCAAGCGCGTATTGCACGTAACCGATAGAACTCAGGTGGTCCATCATCTCCTGCCAGATGTCACCGATCCGCGCGCCCCTGGTGATCTTCGTGAGCAATAGATTGACTGTACTCTCGTATGCCGCGGCGAGGTCTTCCTGTTCTTTGGACGGTTTTCCAACAATATAGTTGTGTGAAAGATCGGCGTAATAGTGCCCGTATGTGCTGTGGAGGTCAACCAAAAGATTGTCGCCCCGTTGGAGGAGTTTGTCGGTCGGCGGCGTGCATCCACACTGAGCATACGCGGTGCGTTCGCCCGAAGCGATCTCGTTGCTTCCCGTGATCGGCCAATGGAATTCGCTTCCAAGCTGTCGCATCGCCATCTCGCCGATTCCCGCTATCTCAAGCTCGGTCAGGCCGGGACGCAGTTCCTCTCTTACCACTTCTTGCGCGCAATCGCAGATGGCGGCCGCGCGTTTCATCAGGGCAATCTCTCCCGGTTCCTTTATCACCGAGACCCTGTCGATGACATTGAGCGCGTTCTCAAACCTCGCATCCGGCAGATCTCTCCTGAGCATGTCGTATTCCGTCGCCCAGAGGAAGCCGGCCGCGAGCCTCGGGGAGTCGCCCAGTTCGAGCCCGACCGTTTTGTCGGCATAGCCCCAGTCTTTTATGCGGGTTATCGCCTGCTCCATCAATGAGAAGCCCGGCATGACAGGGCCTGAGCCGACCACTTCGTCATTGAGCCATGATTCCACTTTTACACGCTCGAAGTCCATCATGAGCGTGTTGACTTCAATGCGCCCGTCCGATGCAACAAGCGCATAGCTTCGCCAGGGAACAAAGGCGCCGCTGATATAGCAAACACTTTTCTCGCGGGTTGCAAGAAGGATGTCAACGCCGTCTTCGGCCATAGCCTTGCGTATTCTCTCCATCCGGCCGGGGTAGTCGATATATACGTTCATAGGTTCTTTCCTCGCATGTAGTTCCTTGCCGTGCTGAGATCGGCGAATTCGGTGGGCGACCGCAATTATAGCATATAGCACGATGCAATACGATGTTCAAAATGTCATTGTATCATCTTTCATTGAACAGGACCCATTTGATGTGGTAACGTTTATCAGTGGAGCGTCGATTTTTTGTGCGGAGCGCATTACCGAAAGAATGCCGACGGCAGCGTCATGAATGCAAAATATCTGTTTATCGTAAACCCTTTTTCCGGAGCGGGGAAAGGCCGGAAAATCGCCCGCTTGCTTATCGAACTGCTGTCCGTGCACCCCTCCATGCGTGACGGAAAGGGAGAGGTGATTCTTATAGGCGATGTCGACTCATCCGGACTCGGAGAGATGCTATCGAAAACGGAAACGGTCGTGGCGGTGGGAGGCGACGGCACGATAAGCTATCTCATTCCGCACATCCTGTCCTGCAGTTCTCCACCTGCTCTCGGGCTTATTCCACTTGGGACGAGCAATGATCTTGCACGGGCTCTGGGCATATCGGTTCGCGATGATTATACCAGCGAACAGGTGCTGAGAAAAACTCTCGACCTTCTCGCAAGCGCCAGGCGGGAGAGCCTGGACGTCTTCAGCGTCAATGAGAATACTCTCTTCAGCAATTATTTCAGCCTTGGCTTTGACGCCGCAATCGTGAGGGATTTCGGCATTCTCCGCAATTCGCGAGTGGCAGCCTTATTGCCATCGGGAAGGTGGATAAATAATATGCTGTACTTCTTCGTGGGGTTGAAAAACGCGGGTTTCTATCTCAAACCTCCATTGGAAATCGACTATGTTGAAG
Organism: uncultured bacterium; assembly: GCA_964482745.1. Lineage (GTDB taxonomy): Bacteria > Abyssobacteria > SURF-5 > SURF-5 > SURF-5 > CAYZZY01. The sequence goes on along the minus strand of CAYZZY010000035.1, from coordinate 8,306 downwards.
GGGACGATCAAGGTCAAATCAGGATAAATGCCCTATGTCGTTCGCTCATCATCAGCAATCTTCCAATATATGCGGGTGGCTGCCCTATCCGGCCCGACGCCTGCAAAGACGACGGAATCTTTGAAATAACGATCGTCCATAATCTTTACCAATTTGTGATGTTGATTTTGGCCAGATTCGTTCCTTTCCTTCGCGCACCGCGCGGACTTGGGCGGTACCGAGCCCGGTATGCGACAATTCGCCTCTATTCTCCGGTTCCATCTCAGATTGATGGAGAGGAGTGCTCCGCAGCCCAAAATGCAAACTCCACCCTGAATATCTCCTTCCATGCCTCCCTTCCGGTGCTTGTGTTTCGCCAGCCTATGTAAGCAGAGTTACAGAAGAAAATCCCGAAGGTTTCAATAATTAGGTATGGGAGTTTTTTGATAAAAAGATGAGGTTTTATGTAAGATGCTGTCATTTCTTAATATGGAATGCTCCGCATGCAGTTCGGAATACACTCTCTCCATAGAAGAGTTGAATGTAGCGGTCTTCTTCAAATGCTTCGAGTGCGGACAGCATAATATATATGTGGCAGGGCATGTTCTGGAACTGGACCCGGCGATCATGGATGAAGGGACAGAGAAGGAAAAGCGGCGCCATATTGTGGAAATTGTTCAGTCGTTTGCATGTAATTTTGCGGGAAACGTGCTCAAAAACGTCGAGAGATTGATTAATGTGAATATGGAAATTGATTTGCCGGAAACCAACCGCCGCAAAAAAAAATCCCGCAAGAACAAAACCATGAAACCACCGAAAGAAATTCCGGGAGCCCGACTTTCTCCTTCAGTGTTGAGGGCGAACGCGCCCGAGATCAGTCTTCAAGAAATAAGCGATTTTGTGAAGATCGACCTGAACCTCATAGATAAGAAGAAGCACTTCAGGAAATTCTTCGAAGAACCTAAAGAATAATCCCTGTTCTTTTGGCCGAGCCCGCTTTTACACATCCCATAAGGTCTTTTTGCAGGAGTCCGTTCGGCGGTCATTACATCTGTGCCTTTCCACAACCATTATTGTTCAAAGGTGTTACGACCTTTGCCTTAAGCCGGCAAAGTTGACAAATCTTTGGTGCACGACTATAATCCTTTGTACTGACAGTCCCGTTGATTACCTATTCTTATCGAGGGAGTCCATGATACACAGCATGACCGGTTTCGGCCGGGCGGCGGCCGAGGCCGAAGGCATAACTGTTTGGGCTGAAATAGCTTCGCTGAATCACAGATATCTCGATATCGGCCTGAGACTTCCCCCTCAGATTAGTGGATTCGACAACGATATCAGAAAACTGGTGCAGTCGCGCATCGAGCGGGGACGCGTAAATATCTCGCTGACCGCAGAAGGAGATCTGCCCGAGTCAAATCAGCTTGAATTCAACCAGAATCTCGCGCAGCAATATGTGGATGGCGCCCGAGCGTTCGCGCTTCGGGCGAACCTCAAGGATGATCTCAGCGCAACGTCACTTCTCCGGATAACTTCGCTGTGGACGATGAAGACTCCGCGTCCGGATGAGATGGCCAGACTTCGGGACCTGACACTAGATGCGCTTACAGGTGCGATAGAGCAGTTGCTGGAAATGAGGCGCGAGGAAGGCGTTAACATATGGGCCGACATCTCCTCCCGACTTCAACAGGTGGAGGCGATATCCGAGGAAATAAGCTTGGGCGCGGCGGCGGTAGTCGAAGAGTACCGTGAACGACTCAAACAGCGCATTGATTCAATATTACCGCAAGGGACCGAGTTGGACGAGCAGAGGCTGCTGACCGAAATAGCCCTGTTTGCCGATAGGGCCGACATTTCCGAAGAATTGACCCGTATGCAGAGCCATATCCAGCAGTTCAACTCTTTGGCCGAAAAGGGCTCAAATGTGGGGCGCAGGCTCGATTTTTTGTTGCAGGAAATGTTCAGGGAAATAACCACAATCGGGTCAAAGGCGCGTGACGTCCAGATTTCGCATGCGGTTGTGGAGGTGAAGGGCCTGTTGGAGAAAATGCGGGAACAGGTTCAGAATATCGAATAGAAGGCATTTATCGAGCTTGTTTGGCGGGGAGCAAAAGTGGCAAGCATTATCAGCATTGGGTTCGGCGGATCGGTCATGGTGGACAAAGTAGTGGCCTTAGTTTTGCCCGACTCGAAGCCCTCCATTCGCCTGCGCGAGGCCGCGAAAGCCGAAAACAGATTGATAGACGCCACACAGGGTCACAAGACACGGTCGATTATTGTCACGACCGACAATCACATTATCCTCTGCGGTGTCAATCCCGAAACGCTGGTGCAAAGGATAAAGGAGAGCGACGGCTGACAGAGTGGTCATAAAGCAATCACATCTCGACGAAATGAAATCCGTCGCCTCGGCCCTGCGCTCCCGGCGCGGTCTGGCCGTTGTGGTGTCGGCTCCATCGGGTACGGGGAAGACCACTGTCTGTGAGAAAGTGGTGGCTGAGGGGCCGCGGATAGTCAAGTCAATTTCTTTTACAACCCGCCCATGCCGAGAAGGCGAGACAGAGGGCGATCATTACTATTTTGTGACGAGAAAGAGATTTGAGGAAGGGCGCGCGGACGGGCGATTTCTTGAATGGGCGGAGGTCCATGGCTATCTCTATGGCACTCCACGCGACTATCTTGAAAAACAGATGCGAGCGGGCAAGGATGTCATGCTGGACATTGACGTCCAGGGGGCACGCGCCATAAAGGGGGCGGTTCCCGGGGCCGTACTCATCTTTCTCCTTCCGCCTTCACTTGCCGAATTGGAGGGCAGGCTGAGGAGAAGAAGTTCGGATTCCGCCGATGATATCAGCGCAAGGCTCAGGAATGCGACCGTCGAGTTCGGTTGCTATCGTATGTACGATTATCTGGTTGTCAATGAAGACGCGAATGAAGCGGCTCGCGCCGTAAAATCAATAATAATGGCGGAAAAATGTCGTGAGGACCGTCTGGAATCCACGGCATCCCATACCATCGACTGAATCAGGGAGGAAACTGTATGTTCAAAGTGTCAATCGAAAAGCTTATCAATAGAACCGGAGGGCAGTACACGTTGCTTGAAATGGCTTTTCAACGGACGCACCAGTTAAATGCCGGCATGCATCCGACAATAAAGACCTCGTCAAAAAAGAATGCGACCATTGCACTCCAGGAAATAGCCGCGGGGACAGTACGCGAAGTGCGTGAGGGCGAAGAACCGGTTATCGAGGAAGACGATCCTGAAGCCGATGATGAAGAATAAGGCAATAGTGTTGGGCGTGACGGGAGGCATCGCGGCCTACAAGGCATGTGACCTCGCGAGCGCGCTCAGGCGGTCCGGGGCGGAAGTGATACCGGTCATGACGGAGGCTGCGCAGAAGTTCGTAACTCCGCTCACGTTCCAGTCACTTGTCCACCGGCCCGTCATAACGAGTCTGTTTTCCCCTGTCGAATGGGAAATCGAACATATTGCCGTGGCCCAAAGGGCGTCGCTGGCCGTGATAGCGCCCGCAACCGCGAATATTATCGGCAAACTCGCATGCGGGATCGCAGACGATTTCCTGACCACTTTCGTTCTTGCAACCCGGGCGCCCATCCTGATATGTCCCGCAATGAATTGCGACATGTATGCGAATCCCGTTGTGCAGGAAAATCTCGAGAGATTAAAGGCACGGGGCTTCCACATAGTCGATCCCGAGGAGGGTGCCCTCGCATGCGGGGATGTGGGCAAGGGACGGCTTGCGAGCGTGGAGACGATACTCGAGAGAATCCGCTCGCTGCTGCAAGCGCCGCAGGATTTCGAAGGCGTCAAAATACTGGTAACGGCAGGACCCACCCACGAACATATCGATCCTGTCCGCTATATCACCAATCCTTCAACAGGTAAGATGGGGTATGCACTGGCGCAGGCCGCAAGCGAACGCGGGGCAAAAGTTATTCTGGTTTCAGGTCCCACCGGCCTCTCGTTGCCGGATGGCGTTGAGACAATCCGGGTGAAATCCGCCGGTGAGATGGCGGAGCGGGTACTCGCAAAGTCCAGGGGTTGCAAGGTTGTGATCGCCGCCGCTGCCGTGAGCGATTACACCCCGGCCAAAACGGCCGACCAGAAGATGAAGAAAAAAAACACCGAGATTACTCTCAAGATGAAACCCACCCTTGACATCATTGCCGAATTGGGGAAACAGAAAGGCCGAAAAATACTGGTGGGATTCTCCGTCGAAACGCAGGATCTGATTGAAAATTCAATGAAGAAACTGAAGAAGAAGAACCTCGACATGATAGTGTGCAATGATGTCACCCAGCCGGGTGCGGGTTTTGCCGAAGATACAAACATAGTCACTATCCTGGACAGGGAAGGCGGCTCCGAACAATTGCCCCGGCTGAGCAAGCTCGAGACGGCACATAGAATCCTGGATAGGGTCCACGAATTCGTCTAATCCGCCTTCGAAGGACTCTTTCACTCTGTGATGCGTGGCGCAGCCGAATTTCACCCCTCGCCTCCGCCGGACCGATCAAGATTTTTCTTGACACAGAGGCCTAAGTTTGCTATTATTCTTGCGTCTATCCTTCACCCCACGAGTCAAATGTTACGATTCTCATCCGGATAGGAGAAATATAAGTTGTTATGAATGAGCATATCCCTATATTTGCAATGTTCATCGTCGCATTCGCTATTGGCGTGGGATTTCTGGCCGTTTCGATACTGCTCGGTCCAAAACGGCTCTCGAAAGAAAAGCTCGACCCGTTTGATTGCGGCAATCCGCCCCTGGGCTCACCGCACGTGCAGATTTCCATCAAGTACTACGTGGTCGCGATACTGTTTATCCTGTTTGACGTTGAAGCTGTATTCCTGTATGCCTGGGCAATAATATTCAAAGATCTCGGCCTGTTCGGCTTTATCGAGATGATGGTTTTCATCTTTATTCTGGTTGCCGGGCTTGCGTATGTCTGGAGAAAAGGAGCACTGGAATGGGAATAGAAACGGCGTTTGGCGAGGGTTTTATTACCACCCGCCTCGATAAAGTCGTGAACTGGGGCCGCAAATGGTCCTTCTTCTGCTATCCGTTTATCACAGCCTGCTGCGGAATGGAATATATGTCGGTTGCGGCCTCGCACTATGACATCGCGCGGTTCGGCGCCGAATTCCCGCGCTTCTCACCACGTCAGGCCGACCTCATGCTGGTGGTCGGCACTATCTGCCACAAGGTTGCTCCCGTCCTGAAACTCGTACACGAACAGATGTGCGAGCCGAAGTGGGTCATCGCGGTGGGCGCGTGCGCGTGTTCCGGCGGGTTCTATCGAAATTATTCAGTCGTGCAGGGCGTCGACAAGATTATCCCGGTTGATGTATACATACCCGGCTGTCCGCCGCGGCCTGAAGCCTTCTTAGACGGCATCATGAAGATGCAGGCCAAGGTGGATACCGAGTCCGTGCTTCGGCGCAGAAACTGAGAACATGCCTGAGAGAGGCTATGATGTCTGAAGAAAGCGTAACCATAAAGAAACTTCGAGAAAGATTTGGCGAGCGGATTGAGGTGGTCCCCTCTCCGCTTGATATGGATACCTTAAAAATCGATCGAGATGATATTGTTGACATCTGCAAGTTTCTCAGGCAGGAGGACGAACTCGACTACGACCTCATGCGCGATCTTACATGCGTTGACTATATTCACGAAGAGCCTCGGTTCGAGGTCGTCTACCACCTCTACTCGATATATCATGGCCACGAACTCAGGCTGAAGGTGCGCCTGAAGGAACAGGATCCGACCATAGACACCGTCACAGGTGTATGGGTCGGAGCGGACTGGTACGAGCGCGAGGTTTACGATCTCTATGGTGTCAAATTCAACAACCATCCCAATCTGCGCAGGATCCTTCTTTATCCGGAATTTGAAGGGCATCCGCTCAGGAAGGATTATCCGATCGACAAGGAACAACCTCTGTTCGAGGAGAGAGAGGAAACCAGGGGCGTCCGGTAACCTGCCGAAGATGACGTCCGATATGGATCAAGATGGCTGACCTGACCAAAGAACTTCATACCGAGTGCATGACGCTTCAGATGGGACCGTCACATCCCGCCATGCACGGCACCGTGAAAATGCTGATAGATGTCGACGGAGAAGAAATTCATTCCGTGGATCCGGAGGTCGGATACCTTCACCGCGGTTTCGAAAAGATGTGTGAGAACAGCACCTATCACCAGGTCATTCCTTTCACGGACCGCCTTAATTACGTGTCGCCATTCATCAACAATGTCGGCTATGCCATGGCCGTCGAAAAGCTTTTGGGGATAGAGGTTCCCGAGAGATGCCAGTATTTGCGAGTGCTCGCGTGCGAGATCTCGCGTATCACGGACCATCTCACGTGCGTGGGCGCGAGCGGCATGGAATTGGCGGCCTTTTCGGTGCTCCTGTATTCCATCGAAGCCCGCGAATGGATGTGGGAACTGGTCGAGGCGCTCAGTGGCGCGCGGCTGACGACCACCTGGACGCGTATCGGCGGTGTCGCCTATGATTTGCCCGAGGGATTCGAGAAGAAGACGCGAGAGGAACTTGAAAAGGTCAAGCGTCTGATCGACGACGTCCGGGGACTCCTTGAAAGGAACAGGATTTTCTACGATCGCATGCGCGACACGGGTGTGCTAACGGCCGATGAAGCGGTGGCTTACGGCGTTACCGGCCCCTGTCTTAGGGCCGCCGGCGTGAACTACGATGTCCGCAAGGCCAAACCGTATCTTGTCTATGATCGGCTTGATTTCGAAATTCCACTGGGCAAGCACGGAGACAATTATGACAAGTTTATGGTCCGCGTGATGGAGATGTTCCAGAGCATCAGGATTATCGAGCAGGTGCTCGACCAGATTCCTGAGGGTCCCATCGCGGTGGATGACCCGAGAATCGTGCTTCCGCCCAAGGATAAAGTCCATAATTCAATAGAAGCGCTTGTGCATCATTTCAACTTTATCGTCAAGGGGATCCGGCCGCCAAAAGGCGAGGTGTATGTCATTGTGGAAGGCGGCAACGGCGAACTAGGCTTCTATATTGTTTCAGATGGCTCGGACAAACCCTGGAAATGCCGATGCCGCGGTCCATGTTTCCCGATAGTTCAATCAATGCCGAAAATGCTCAAGGGCGCAATGATCGCCGACATAATCCCCACGTTCGGGATGGTCAACATGATCGGCGGCGAAATGGATAGATGAGATGTCCGGAATCGTAATACTGACAATCAAGATTGCAGTTGCAACCATGTTCGTTCTGAATCTGGCCGGCATTTTAACATGGGCCGAACGGAGGCAGAGCGCTTTTATCCAGGATCGGCGGGGACCGAACCGCGCAAACGTATTCGGGATCACGCTCATCGGTCTCCTTCATCCCGTTGCCGACGGTATCAAGATGATGATGAAGGAGGATTTTGTCCCAGCCGGGGCTGACCGCGTGGTGCATACGCTGGCGCCGTTCATCGCGATGTTTCCCGCATTCGTGGTATTCGCCGTCATTCCCTTCGGCGATACGCTCGATATCTTCGGATACGAAGTGAACATGGTCGTTTCGGAACTCAACATCGGTCTGTTATTCTTGATTGCCGTGATGTCCCTTGCCATTTTCGGTGTATTCCTCGGCGGATGGGCATCGAACAATAAGTGGTCTCTTCTCGGAGCCCTGCGGTCGGCGGCACAGATGATCTCGTATGAGGTCACTCTCGGCCTGACACTCATCGGCATATTGATGGTGTATCAGTCGGTGAGGCTTGACGAGATAGTCCTAGCCCAGGGGGAACTCCTGTTCGGATTTATCCCGAAATGGGGGATCGTGACCCAGCCGCTTGCGTTCCTGCTCTTTTTTACGGCGGCTATGGCCGAAACCAAACGTACACCATTCGATCTGCCGGAAAGCGAGTCTGAACTCGTAGCCGGATATTTTCTCGAATACAGCGGGATGAAGTTCGGCATGTTTTTCATGGGAGAATTTGCCGAGTTGGTCGTTGTTGCGGGCCTTATTACCTCATTGTTTCTCGGTGGCTGGCAGATACCATGGGTTTCGACTGCCATGCTCGTGAATGTTTTCCCGGGGTGGATTGTTGCCCTGATCCAGATGGGGGTGTTCTCGGTGAAGGTTGTGGCTCTGTGCTGGCTGCAACTTACCGTGCGCTGGACGCTCCCACGATTCAGATACGATCAATTGATGCGGCTGGGATGGAAGATGCTTCTTCCTCTGTCCCTGGCGAATATTTTTGTGACGGGATTGGTCATCCTGCTGTTCCAGCATTTTAAAGGCGTCTGAGCCTGCAGCGCTCTGGGCCGGCAT
>CAYZZY010000034.1:0-16929 GCA_964482745.1 uncultured bacterium | reverse complement strand
GATAACACGCTGACCCGTAATCAGGGGAAGCACCGGCATGAGTTTTCCCTTGTAAGGTCGCGATCGGCGCACGGGCCACTTATGCATCATTGTAAGTTCATGCGTTGTCTCATCATTGCGAACGGCGGCAATCACATCGGTTACCGTAAATGTGCCCGATTCGATACGCGTTATTTCGCCCTTGATGCCGGGCGGCACCATGATGCGGTGTTCCACCAGGGAGGTTTCCTGAACGACGCCGATGATATCGCCCTCTGTGACGGTGTCGCCGACCTTGACAGTGGGATTGAAGTCCCACTTCTTTTCTCGGTCCAGACCGGGAACATCGATACCACGCGTGATAAAATTTCCGGCGAGGTCCATGATCTTGTCGAGCGGACGCTGTACGCCGTCATAAATCGATTCGATCATGCCCGGTCCAAGTTCGACACTCAGCGGCACCCCTGTGGTAGTGACCGGCTCGCCGGGACCAAGCCCCTGTGTATCTTCGTATACCTGAATGGATGCCCTGTCCCCGCGCAGTTCGATGATTTCACCGAGAAGGTTCTTTTCACTTACGCGGACCAGGTCATACATCTTGGCATCGGTCATGGATTCGGCTACCACAAGTGGGCCCGAAACCCTCACTATCGTCCCCTGCTTCATTTAGCAATCTCCAATGCAGGCCCTGTTCCCTGTGATCGAGATGGGCCTTTAAACAAGTTCCACTCCCATTGCCCTTCGAACCGAGTCGCGTATCATCTGCATCGCCATGCCGCGGCTCCCCCTTACAGAGGGGATAATCGCGAAAGTCGGGATTGCCTCCTCGGCGAATCGGTCGATGCTTTCTCTCGCAAGAACGTATACGTCCTCGGTGACGAAAATAATCTTGAACTCTCGCCCGAGGACTTTCGAAACCAGTTGCGGCAGAGATTCGTGCTCGTCGGAAAAAAACACCTCGGCCCCAAACGCCTTGAACGGCCAAACGGTGTCGCGGTCTCCAATGTATGCGATATCAGACATAGAGATACCCCAGACGCTCCTCAATCTGTTTCCGGGGCATGCCGATAAGTTTGCATCTGATAACTGTCCGTATGAGCCTCACTTCCGCCATCTTCCGCAGCAAGTAATAGATGAGGGGCACGACGCTGAACAATCGCATTCGCCTTTTCCAATAATAATGCAAAATGAAGTCATCGCAAGCGATTTCCAGACGCCAGAACGAGCGATCCTCGGGCCACATCATAAGTCCCTGTGAGACGATATGCCGTTCGTACGGGGTTTTCGCCAGATGATCGAGGAACAGGCCCAATTCCTCATTCAGATAAAAGAAAAAGAAGTCCAATGAATAACTGCCGCCGGGTATGAAATAGCGCTCGAAGTCCCTGGGGACTTCACCTATTTCCCTTATTCGAAAGAAGGTTTTTATATTGGCGAGGTTGACATATTCACGAAAGAGTTTTTTTATTATTTTATTGCGCCCTTTCAGAGCCAGTTTCATAAGGTGGCGCCACATCGACTGGTCGCACACATAGCTGATGCTTTCCAGGTTCCGGGTTTTTTCGTATTCGGCCAGAGCATCGATCGCCGCCGCCCGCAGATGCTCGGGAATGAATCGATAGTTCTTTTCTCTCACCGCCGCGCTCAGTTCTCCGATACTGAATGTCCCGAGGTCGATAATTGAATCGGTGTGGGCAGTCCCGATTATCTGTGATTTCATCATTGCTTTCAGATTATGGTAATCATAGCGCGCACGGAAGAGCTTGATCACTTCTTTTTCCGGACAGATTTTGTCAAGAAGCTCATACACTTTTGCAATTTCCCGAATCAGGGCCTTCTCAATTCCGATGGGGCTCTCCACGCCGGCAAGATCGTCGGCATACGGGGTCTCACCAAGCATGCCGAGGATATCATCTGCTTCGGCGGCCAGCAGTCTGGAGGCGAATTCGCGATCGAGCAGTCCTGTGCTGAGCGCATTTATGCGAGCGACCGCGTATGTGTAGCGAAAATCATCCATACTACTTGCCTTTACCGAACAGGATGCCTGCTATTTGCGGTTCCAAGCTGTCGCGGTGTGATTTGATGAGGCTTTCGAGAGTAAGATTTGTGTCCTTCTTGCCGTCGCGGAGGATGAAGCCGCCGGCAAAATCGCCGCTTTCGTCGCTGAGACGGAGATGGCCTTTTTGGGGGCCGAGTTCATTATTGAGTTCCGCCAGGAAATCCGCCGTGAACATGTTTTTATGCTTCGGGGAGGAAATGATCTCCTCGACACCGGATTCGACGGCGCTCAGGATTATCGATTTGAGGAACTCCATGTATTTTTCCGCGGGAAGATCTTCTACTTCCTTTTGGGCTCTTTCGAAGGAATCTTCAATGAGGCTCTTTTTTTCCTTCAACGTATCTTTTCGCAATTCGAGCCCGGCAATCGTCTCTATTCGCGCTCCGCGTCTTTTTGCCCGCTCTTTTGCTTTTTGCATGAGGTCGGCCCGCATCTCCTCGGCCTGCTTTTTTGCTTTTTCAAGAATCGCGTCGGATTCGGCCCGGGCAAGCGACAGGAGGGAATCGGCTTCCGCGCGCGCGTCCTCGTTTATCTTTTTGACGATATCTTCAAACGCCATGTTCGATTTTCATTTCTTTCCGTTCAGATGTTGTCGTAATTCCGCACGCTGCTCGGCGAGAGTCAGTCAAGATATGCCGGGCTAGGTTGCCAATAGTTGCATTTGCTGCTGCACCTGGATGAGCAGAAAAATCGTTGCAACAAGTCCGAGAACCGCATAGGCCTCGACAACGATAGCGAACATCATTGCGGGAGTGAGTGTCTCGGGTTGCTTGGCAACCTGACTGCAGCCCGCCGCACAGACTTTGCCCTGGAAGATTGCCGAGAGCAGGCCGACGAATCCGACCGGACAGCAGGCAAAGACCGTCTGCCACCCTTGCTGAACGGTAGGCAGATTGTCGCCCGAGAGTATGAAGACAATCACCAGAAACAGCGCGACAAAACCATAGAATCCCTGTGTTCCCGGCAGCGCTTGCAGAATCAGCATGTTCGTGAACTTTCCGGGATCCTCGCTGACGACTCCTGAGCCTGCCTGGCCCGCAATGCCGGTACCGATGACCGAACCGAACCCGGCGAATGCAAAGGCAATCGCAGCACCGAGTATAGCAAGAGTTAATCCTTCCATTCGACGCGCCTCCTTTTGCCGCTTGTTAGTCCTGTTTATGTTTTCTCCAATTCCGATTGGATAACCGTGTACTCCCGTGCCTCGGCAAAGGGTATAAATGGTTCGCCCCCGCCGATGAAAAACTTCGAAAAGAACTCCAAATACTGCAGCCTGAGAGAGTGGACGAAGGCCCCCAGGCAGTTTATTGCCAAATTAAACAGGTGACTGAAGATGAGGAGGAGAATCGCTACTACATAGCCGATGCCATGCGGGATGCCGAGACTCATCTCCGCCATCTGGTTGAAGGCCATCCCAAGAAACGCGGTCGCCAGGCCGAGAGCCATCAGGCGGGCGTATGACAATACATCGCTGAAGTATCCCATGGCATCATAGAGCTTGAGCAGTCCCATGAGCGGGCGCAGGATAAGAATCTTTGTCTTTCGACCCTGTGTGAGGACCAGCGCAACGGCGAGTATCAGCGCTGCCTTCGCAGCCGGTGATATGACAGCCTTGCTCACGGCGCCACCAAATATGTACTTGAAAACGAGCGGAACGAGGGTAATCAGGAATAATATCCAGAGGCCCTGGTCCAGGATCGCTCCCACGGTATCGCCTTCGCGAATGTTGTGCGCCATCTTTATGCCGAGCCCGAAAAGAACCTGAAACACCCCGAGTGCGAATGCAATATAGAGGAACAGCACCACTTGCTCAGTCGGGCTGAATATTCTCAAGGCTTTGAATATCCCGGGCAGCTTTCCGGATTCTATGGTGAAAACCCCGCCCGTCAAAAGGCCGATGACGATATTGGCAAGCCCTCCGATGAACAGTATCTGCAGGAGCTTCCTGGCTCCACCGGAGATCTGGAATTTTTTCAACGCGATATAGGAACCGAGCGCCAGGATCAAGCCGTATCCCGCGTCGCCAAGACAGATGGCAAAGAAGAGCACGAAAAACGGGGCGAAGAATGGCGTCGGATCGAATTCACGGTATTGAGGTCGACCATACATCTCGGTGATCAGCGTGAAAGGTTTTATCAGGCGGTTGTTTTCGAGCAGAATGGGAATCGCGTCATCCGGTCCGGGGTCGGAGCACTTGATCTCCACAATATGGGTGGCCTCCGCGAGACGTTTCTTGAGAGCTTCTTCCTGTCTGGCCACGATCCACCCGGTGATGAAAAAGGTGTACGAAGTAAACATGAAGCTGTGCTGCACCTGTAATGATTGGAGTTCCTGCGAGTAGTGATCATACAGCAGTAACAGTTTCTGGCGCATAGGAACCAGGTGACTGATAACATGTGCCCGGATGTCCCGGTCGCGTTGCCGGATTTCCTTTATCTCTTGCCGCGATCGTTCTATGATCTCGGCGGGTGTTCCTTCTAATCCCGGGAGCTTTATCGCGCGCCATCCATGTTTCCTTAGAATGGGCCCGATGGAATCTTCATCGGATTTGGCGTAGAAGGTAACCGTCGAAGCGGAAGTGCGTGAGCGTTCTATAAGCTCAATATGATAAGGATCGGAAACCTCATCCAATTCAGCAATCATTTCGTTGAAAGAGCGACACTCGCAGATTCCCAGCGTGACGTGTGTTGTCGTTGTATCCTGGATGAGTTCAAGCGGGTAATCCAGGCGAAGCCAGTGCGCCACGTCCGCCATGGTCGCTTCAATTCTTTCTATCCTGCTGTGGTTTTTCGCCAGTTCCGTCTCCAGCGATGTACACTCCTCGTAGAGGTTTTCCAACCTGAAGTTCGCGATAGTCTCTTCGGCTTCCTTCTCCGTGAAGACGGGTTTGGGCTTCAAGAGATTCTCGAATGTAGAAGGCTTGGGCATGAATCTTTCAAGGAACAAAGAACAGTAAAGGGTCTGATCGAGCTTTGACTGAACTTTGGCAAGAGCCTTTTTCAGAAAGGACGGGGGAGTGGTCTCTGAGTCAGGGAAGAGCTGCTTTATATCGGAAATGTGCACCGCTCCGACGTCGCGCAATGCTTTCAGGATTTCCTCCCGGCTTTGCGCGTGCGCTACAAGCTCTAGTCTTCGGACCTTGCTTATGGCCATCAGGGCTTACCAGAGATGGAATCGATGATCAGTTTTGCCGCCGGGTCCACATTCTCCCCTGCAGATTTTCGGAGAGATTCGAGTACCTTCAGATTCTCTTTTCTTGCTTCATCTGATCGTATTTGAGCCGCCGATTCAGCTTCGGATATCATTCGCGACTCAACCTGATCGCACTCTTCTTTTATGCTTTCAATAAGCTTGCGTGTTTCAAACTTTGCCGTGCGTACCAACTCATCAGAATCCTGCTTTGCCTTTGCGATGAGTTCTTCGGCTTCGCGTTCGGCGCGCTTTATGTCATCCAGGAAGTCCATGCAGAGCAGACCTTTCCGACAAAGCAAAAAAAGAGAAATTATAGCATGCTACAGTATGGGAAATTCTAACATAGCATAGGGGGCTTGTCAAGGCCGACCCTACAGTTTATTGTGGTCGGGAAATAGGTGGCCACAGTATATAGGGTTTATATTAAAAAATGGATCTATATATTGTTAGCATATGTATCAATTATTCCGAGCATCGTTTGGGCTTTTGTGCTCGTCTGATAAGGATTCCGGAGAAGTGCCGGCCAGGGTGTTATCCTTTGCATTGTATCGACCCTGCAATTCGTCTGCTATGGTTCCCTCCCAGAGTCGAACATTAACCGCATAGGCCGCGCGACTTATCAGATGGGCTGCCACGGGAGCGGTGATAACCAGGAATGCTATTGTGGCAAGCGCCCGCATCGTGATCCCGAGTTCGCCGAAGTAGACTGCCAGAGAAAGTAACGAGAAGCCTGCGCCGAGGGTGGAGGCCTTGGTCGAGGCGGATACGCGCATGTAAAGGTCCGGGAAACGGACAATGCCCAATCCGCTGATCAGTACGAAAAGCGCTCCGGTAATCATCAGGACAGCGCTGATTATTTCTTGCATGATTACATTCCTCTCTTCACATGGTAGGCGAAAGCGACTGTCGCCAGAAACGCAAGAAGCGCCATCACGCTTGCCACATCCAGGAGGATACGCTGATCGTTTGCGATGGCGTAAGCGCAGATGAAGCCGATTGCAATGGTCGCCATCAGATCGAGCGCGACCACCCGGTCGGGCAGGCTCGGTCCCAGCAATAAGCGGACAAAAGCCAACACAAAGGCCGCGCCGAAAAGTGGGAGCGTGGCGATGAAGACGAGTGTCAGGCCATTCATCGAAGAACCTCCAGGAGCCGGCGTTCGAGTTCCTCTTTGATCTGACGCCTGAACTTGTCTACATCCTTGACGTACATGGCATGTATGTAGAGCACACTGCGATCGTCCGATATGTCGAGGCTTAGCGTTCCCGGCGTCAGTGTAATCAGGTTTGCCAGAAATGTGATCTCGGCATCCGTCTTTGCATCCAGGGGAATGGCTATCACTGCGGGCGTCATGAGCTGTTTCGGCGCAATCACATCATAGGCAACCCGCAGGTTGGCCTTGACGACTTCCCACATGAAGAACAACGTGAAGTCGATGACCTGCCGCATCTTTCTGAAATATTTCGGCGTTCTTTCCGCGGATTGCGTTATCCTTAATGCGACATACCCCAGCAGAAAACCAATCGCCAGATTGGTCGGCGAGAAGCGGCCCGTCAGGGCCGTCCAGGCCAACGCCAGCAGTATGTTAAAGAGAAACAGGGTCACGTTGAACCTCCCAGGACGGCGGCGATATATTCCGAGGGATTCATGAGCTGATCGGCTGCGCGTTGGATAACTGCGAGAGTCGGCTCGGCGGCAAGTCCCATTATTAAAGTCAACGCGGCGAGCATCACGATCGGCGCAAGCGCGCAGAGATTGAACATTAAACCATCCTGCAGGCCGGCCTCTCCATTTACTTTCTGCGCTTCGGGAGGTTCTTTCTTCAGGAATGCCTCGTTCCATATTTTTGTCATTGAGTATGCCGTCAGCAGGCTTACCAGGAGGGCGACAGCGACGATCAAGTAGTCCTCCGCTGCCAGGCCGGCCTTTATCAGTATCAGCTTCGACCAGAAGCCCGCCAGCGGTGGCAATCCCGCAAGCGCAAAAGCCGGAATCAGGAACAGGAATGCAAGGATCGGAAATGATCGATAGAGCCCGCCCAGCTTTTTTAAATCATAGGATCCCTTTAATCGATACGCGATGCCGCTCACGAGAAACAGATTAGTTTTGGCGAAGATATTATGAATAATGTGAAAAATAGAACCGACCAGACCGATGGACGTGAACAGGCCGAGTCCCATTAACATGTAACCTATCTGACTCACGATGTGAAACGACAGGAGCCGTCGAAAGTCGTTCTGTGCCATCGCGCCCAGGACCCCTGTGAGCATTGTCAAGCCTGCAATGACCAGGATGATTCCATGGGTTGTCTCCGTATCCTGGATGAAAATCAAGGTGAACACCCTGATGAGCGCATAGACACCGACTTTGGTGAGCAGGGCTGCGAATATCGATGAGACGGGAGCAGGGGGAGTATGATAGGAGGATGGAAGCCAGAAAAAGAGCGGGAAGGCTGCGGCCTTGATTCCGAATGCGAGAAGAAACAACAGTGCCACGGTCGTTATCGGCCCCGATGGAGGCGCCGAATTTACCTGTTGCGCGATGTCGGCCATGTTGAGAGTCCCGACCATGCCGTACAGGACTGCTATGGCCGTAAGAAAGAAGGCCGAAGATATGAGGTTAATGGCGACGTATTTGATTGCGCCTTCCAGTTGAGCCCGTTCACCACCCAATTCTAAAAGCACAAAGGACGCGATAAGCATAACTTCGAACCACACATAGAGGTTGAAGATATCTCCGGTCAGAAAAGAGCCGCATACACCCATCAGCATGATGTGAAAAAGGGGATAATAACCGAATGATTCTCGCTTGGAATCCATCATGGAAAGCGAGTAACAGGTGACAGCCACGGCTGTCAATCCTGCCATCACAACCATGATAGCAGCGAAAAGATCGGCCACAAGCGTGATGCCGAAAGGAGCCGGCCAGTTACCGATCTGGGCGCTCTGTATTCCCCTGTGCCAAACCGTGGAGAAGAGCCCGATTGCCGAGGCCAGCAGTCCTGTCGCACCGACAAGGCTGAGAAGACGCTGCGCCCGACGGGAATTCCAGAGCAGCAGCGATGCGATCGCCGTCGAGAGTGGAACGATAATCGGTAAGACCAGAAGACTATTCATTGCCGTGTCCGCCTAAGCAGGTTCAGTCCCCCTCTTAAAAAGTATCGGTCGACTGCATCTCATCCAGATCATCGGTGCCGATTGTCTGATAGGCTCGCAGAATAAGGACCACTGCGAAGGCCTGCACACCGAATCCGATGACGATGGCCGTCAATATAAGCGCCTGTGGAAGCGGATCCGCGATCGAGGCCGCTGAACTCATTATCCCGGAAGACACGATCGGCGGCCTGGCACGTTCAAGGCCGCCCATCATGAACAAGAGCAAATTCGCACCATGGCTCAGCAGAGCCAGCCCAATGATCAGTTTCACAATGCTGCGCCGCATCATCAGGTAAAGTCCGCTGGCGTAAAGCGCCCCTACAACGAAAGACATCAGTATTTGCACATCAATCCTCCGCAAGCGAAAAGATAATTGTCAGCGTGACACCTATGACCACGAAATACACGCCCACATCAAATAGCTGAGGCGTGCCGATTTTCCACCCCGGCGGAAACCTCAGTATCTCCCATAATCCGGTCAGGAACGGTTTCCCTATCATAAGTGCCAGGCAACCGCTGAGCAGGCTGGTCAGGAGTCCCAGACCCATGAGGGCCCTCGGGTGGACCCGGAGTCTCTTTTTCGCATTTTCCACGCCTTCTGCGATTGCGTACAAAGCAAAGGCCGCGGCCGCCACCAGTCCTCCAACAAATCCGCCTCCCGGTGAGTCATGACCATGGAACAGCAGGTAAATCGATAAAAGCAGCAATAATGGCAGCAGGTAAATAGTTGCCGTGGACAAAATCAAGGATGTCATTGTATCCTTCTTTCTCCAAAAAAATGAGGCTGTTCACTCAGCCATCGTCGTTTCTATCAATGCGCAGCCTGACAAGCGAATACACGCCGATTGCCGCTGCCGCAAGGACGGTGATCTCCCCCAGGGTGTCCAGGGCGCGGAAGTCCACAAGAATTACGTTGACGATATTTCGGCCTTTTGCCACCGGATAGCTGTTTTCCGCAAAGAAAGAAGACAGGCGCGATACCGTCGATCCGCTCGTTGCGGCCAGTGTCAAAAGGGTCACGAGGATGCCGGCGGCCAATGCGACCGTCGCGTCGCGAACTCGTTCCGATATCCGGGAAAACTTCAGATATCTGGGCATCCGATAAATTACCAGGACAAGCAGGATAACGGTGAGAGTATCGATCGAGAATTGTGTCATCGCGAGGTCAGGCGCCCCGAACATCACAAAGATCAATGCGACGCTGTACCCCACAACACCCAGCGCCGCGACCGCGAACATCCGCGAGCGAGCGCGGACAACCGCTGCCGTCGCCATCAAGATGACCGAGGCCACGATGAATTCGTGGGGACGGATGTCTGACCAATTCTGAAAAATACCCTGCGTCTTCCAATCCGACATTGACCATCCCACCAGACAGACCATTGTGCCGATGATAATGAAGAGATAATAGTGGAGGTGGCCACTCTGGAGAATCCGCGTTTGCAGGCGCGCAAGCGCCACAGTCCCATTCATCACCCGATTGTATCCCCATTCGGGACCGCATCCACGTCCGAATGCGATGCGGGCGATCAGTCTGCGAAGCTCATCCCGTTTGACATAAACGGCGACGCCGAATACAAACGTCAGGCCACTCAAGGCAAGCTGCACGGTCAGGCCATGCAACAACACCAGCTCCGTGACGGTGGGCTGTGAAAGAACCGCGGCAACGGCGGGGGAGACCACCGTGCCGGCCGCGAGTTGCGGCATCAGGCCGATGAGCAACCCAAGGCAGGAGAGCGCGAGCGGTCCTATCCACATCCTGAAAGAAGCTTCGTGTATATCTTTCGCAGGAGCCTCCCGCGAACCCACAAAAGGACGGAGTCCGACGATGGCCGCCACGGCCACCAGCAACATATTTGTTAAGAGGACCGCCCCGGTCAGGACGAAGGGACTCAGCGGTGCCTCGAGGGTCGCCGCATACAGAAGTTCCTTCCCGATAAATCCGAAAAACGGAGGCAATCCGGCCATCGAGAACGCCGCCAGACCTGCCGCCGCAAAGGTAATCGGCATCAGACGACCCAGTCCCTGGAGCCGGTTCACATCGCGCGTTCCCGCCTCGTGGTCTATGATGCCGGCGACGAGGAACAGGCCTGCTTTATACAGCGCATGAATGATAAGGTATGCCATCGCGGCCTCGACGGCCGCCCTGGTTCCGATACCAAGGAGGAACATAAGCGCGCCGAGAATGCTGATCGTTGAATAGGCGAGGATACGTTTGAGATCCGTCTGTCCCAGCGCCAGAAAAGCGCCGAGCACCATCGTGGTCGTGCCCACGATCACAAGCGTTGTCTGCCAGACAGCCGTCCCTCCCAGGATGGGGCTGAGGCGCGCCAGGAGATACACGCCCGCCTTCACCATGGTTGCCGAATGAAGATAGGCGCTGACGGGAGTCGGCGCCTCCATGGCGTTCGGAAGCCAGAAGTGAAAGGGGAATTGGGCGGATTTCGTGAATGCGCCCGCAAGAATCAGGAGGACCATCGGCACGTAGAGTGGGTGAGATCGGATAAGTGTACCCTTGCCCAGAAGCGCTGAGATCTCGAAACTGCCGCCGGCCTCTCCTAACAGCAACAGTCCGAGCAATAGCGCCAGACCTCCGGCGGTTGTAACCAGCAAAGCCTGCCATGCCGCCTTTCGTGCCGCCTCGCGTTCATGCTCGAATCCAATCAGCAGAAAAGAACTCAGACCGGTCAATTCCCAGAAGATGAAAAGCGTTATGATGTTGCCGGACAGGACAGTTCCCAACATCGAGGACATGAATATCAGAAGATATGCATACAGGCGCCCGAGATCTTTATGTTCTGCAAGATAGGCGCTCGAGTAAAGCACGATCAGGGCGCCGACGCCGGAAATGAGGAGTGCAAAAAGGAGGCTCAGTCCATCCAAATAAAATGACAGGTTGATGCCGAGACTGGGCACCCATGCATATGAATAGATGAGGACCTCGCCGCTGCGGATTTCTCCGATGAAAAGCGAGAAGTAGACGGTCAGGGCCGCCGGAAAAAGGCAAAGGAGCCAACCCGCTTTACGCGTCATCCGATGAAAAAACGGTGCCGCCAGGGCCAGGCCGAAGCCGGAAAGCACGGCTGCCAGCATATTCAGGTGTCCCTTTTCAATATTGGTTAAATTTGTTTGACCTCAAAGGCGACATTATCAGTATTCTCCGCCGACTTTACAGGTATAAAGAGTGCTGGTGCAATTGAGCCGCATGCTCATGCGGGGTGATCGAAGAACCATGGCGCCCGCTGAATCGAAAGACCTCTTCCTTCTCCTCCTGATCTTGCGGCAGAGATGTCTTTGACATGCCGTCAAGAGAGAGAAACATATCCCGGCGGACTGTCCCCATGCAGTCAAAGGCCAGGATGGAAGTCTTCCGTGAGTATTCGTTTTGCCGAGTCTTAAAGCTCCACCGGCTCGCATAGACTTGCAGGCCTGGCCGCGGCGCGCCCGCAAATGTGGCACACATATTGGGCGTTCTTGGCGAGCTTGCCCACCTTGTCCATCTGTCGTTTGGCCGTTAATTCACAAAGATGATTTTCGTGACCTTTGTGTATCTTGGCAAGCTTGTGCTCCGGAACCGTCATCTTGTTCGAATTTGCCATTTCAGGTTTCCTCCAGCCCACGAATTGTGTAAATACCATTGAATATACTATTTACATTTTCTCGCACGATGGCAAGCGAGTGGGAGATATCCATAAAGGTGTGGGTCTGTCATTGGCCTTAAGTTTCATTATCGGACAGCTTTTCGCGTTGACGCTTATTCGAATGTTGTGCTAGAATTATTTATGGAAGTTCGACCAATTGCCGAATTTGTCAAGCAGAGAGGCTCGCGGGCACAATAGTCAAATGCAGAAGATTCCCGGCGATTCTGAACGGACCCCTGCTCCAGCAGATGGCAAAACAGCATCATCAAAAGCAAATCAGTCATCTGTCGCAATGATTGCCGGAGCAATTGTGTTCGCGTTGGTGATGGTATTGATGGCGGTGGCGGTGAGGCAGGCTCCGCCGACTGTTGTTGGCCATTCGGATGAACAAATTGAAGATCGTTCGCCGCAGGTTTCCGAGCCACATGTGGTGGTCGAAAGATTTATGGCCGATTGCAGGCCTAATGCCGCCGGCGCCAATGAATTCGAGGTGTCGGGCTATGTGAAGAATACGGGAAAATTTGTGGTCGAGACCGCGGACCTCAGATGCTTTTTCCGGTCGAAATCGGGCGATGAAATCTTTCTGGATTTTTTATTAATTGTTGACTCAAGGCTGGACGAGATAGGCGGCGGTCCACTGGGGCCGATGGCGGGCAGGAATTTCGCGGCCCGCATCGGCGACTTTTCCGACGAGTTGGTACCGGAAGTAATACGATTTGAAGTAGTCAATGTCAGAGAACGCAAGATCTACTAAGGCGGATTTGTAATGCATATGAGTGAGGATGGACCTCTGGATGTCAGACATCTGGAACAGAGGTTGGCCGATAGAAACGCAGAAGTCGAGGCCTGGATTGAGCGGAGGAGTGAGGAAATATGCTATCCTGTTTATTCATCATTTGACCTGCGCGACGCCGGTTTTAAAATGTCGGCAATTGACGCCAACATATACCCTGCAGGATTCAATAATTTATGCGATTCGTTTCTGGACAGGGGCGCGGGGTTGCTGCATGATTTTGTGACGTCATCATTTGGAAGCATCGAGCGAATCGCCATTTATCCCGAAAGCCACACCCGTAACAAGTATTATCTGCAAAACCTCTTCTCAATCAAGTCCGTAATTGAGCGCAGCGGTTTCGAGGCCCTGATCGGGACGGCGGATCCGAAGTTTCCCGATGGCGTGACTAAGCTTGAAACGGTGGAGGGGCAACGAATCGAGATCCACAAGCTTGTGCGAGAAGGTGATCTGCTTCGGGCGGATAGTTTCGTTCCGGATCTCCTCCTTATCAATAACGATTTTTCAAACGGCAGACACGAGGATTTGACCGATTTGTCGCAACCGATGACGCCTCCTCCGGAAATGGGATGGTATGTGCGATCGAAATGGCGCCATTTTCAGATTTTCGACTCACTGATCAAGGAATTCGCCGGAATCCTCGATGTCGATCCATGGCTCCTGTCGCCCATTACCGAATTTGAGAGCGACATTGTTTTCAAGAACGGGCAGGGCGTTGATCGCGTGGCCAAAAAGGTGGACTATGTGTTGGACCGGGTCGCCGCAAAATATGAAGAATTTGGAATTGATCGCAAACCGCTCGTGTTTATTAAAGATGATTCCGGGACTTACGGCATGGGCATAATCGTCGTCGGCTCGGGAGAAGAAGTGCTCAATCTCAATCGAAACCAAAGAAATAAGATGTCTCATGGCAAAGGCAATTCCGGAATCAGGGCAGCCATCATTCAGGAATGCATCCCCACCACCGATTACTACAAGGGACGTCCGGGTGAACCCGTCGTCTATATGATCGGGGACCAGGTCGTCGGTGGCTTCTTCCGATACAGCGACAGCAAGTCGGAGACCGAATCGCTCAATTCGCCCGGCACCCGGTTTGCCTCATTGTGCGTCACAGACGTCAATGAATTCGACGAGATTCTGGCCTGCTATCATGGCCACTGTTCTTTCAGCCTTTATTACACCATTGCGCGCATCTCATGTCTTGCCGTGGGTCGAGAAATGAAGGATCGCGAACTCTGTCCCAGCACCATTCACCTTTGATCTCTGCCCTCAACGACGGGAAAGAATGTAATCATGGGTCGCAAGAAAGCGGTTCCGAAAAAGCACGGACAAGATGCTTGTTTGACACAGCGGAATAACGGCGGCGTCAATATTTCCGTTGCGCTTCCCCTCAGGATGGTGCGACGCAAGATCGACTTCATGCGGCGGAACGGGCTCGGGCTCGAGATCATGCTCTATGACACGAACTGGATATGTGGATCTCCGGTCGAGAAGGTGGCCGATCTTGCGAGGCTATTGCGGGCCGAAAATATCGAGGTTTCCGTGCATGGCCCGATCCACGACCTGAATCCAGGCAGTCTCGATACCGTTATTCGCGACTATACTCTTCATTGCTATTTCAAGACGCTTGCGATTTGCCATGCGCTCGGAGCAAAGAGTCTGGTGTTTCATCTGGGAATCAATCCGCTCCTGCCTGAGAGCGCGCTCGACAGTTGGCTGGAGGGGAGTCTGCTTACCTGGAAACCGATTGTGGACATGGCCGAACAACTCCAGGTGACTTTGAGACTCGAGAACATGTTTGTCCCCTCTCCCAGATTTCTTGTGGACCTGAAAGACGGTCTGAACTCGCATGCGGTGAAAGTGTGTTTCGATATAGGCCATTTCTGTGTGCATTCGAAAGTGCCCTTGATCCAGTGGCTCGATGAATTGGGCAATGATCTGGTCGAGGTTCACCTGAATGACACTTCAGGGAAGGAGGACGAGCATCTCTCCCTCGGAGAGGGGGTTATTGATTTCAAGGGATTCTTTGATGAACTGGCCGGGCGTAAGCTGAATCCGCAGTTTACGCTCGAGATGACCAGCGAGAACTTTGAGAAAAGCCTTCAGTATCTCGATCGAAATAAGTTCTTGACTCCATTCCAGCAAACCTGAGATCCCTGCGCCACTCACGCTTGATTTCTTGGACAATGAACGGTGGCGCTGACGGGCGAACACCCTGAGGAGGTAAAGGTTGTGCCGACATATGTATATCAAGCGAAAACCAAAGGCTGCGCATTTTGTCGCGACAGTTTCGAGCACAGGCAAAGCATGAGTGCAGACCCGTTGAAGAAATGTCCCGAGTGCGGCGCATCGGTGGAACGGGTCATATGTGTTCCGTTCGTGCAGACCGGGAAGAGCGATAAGTCTGTTCTCTCAGATAAGAATTTGAAGAAACATGGTTTCACGAAGCTGGTAAATGAAGGGGATGGCAAGTTCCGTAATACGCTGTAGTCAATGCTTCCCCGGCTTAATGTTCCTGCCGCTCGGGCATGCCTCCAAATGATCCCCTCGCGCAAGACCTCTACTTATTCTGCTTGTTTAATCCGGTTCTTGTGTCTTCATCTCACGGTAGAGCACCCATATCGGTTCCGGCTTTTTGCGGTCCATGTATATCTCGAAGATTCTTGTGCCCTCCGCGCGCACTTTGTAGCAGGTCCGATGGCGTCGCAAACGCCAGTTTTTGCGCGACGGCGAACCTCCCGGGAATCCCCAGTCCTGCCATGTCTTCATGATTTCTTCGATCTGATACTCTTGTTTGCGCCATCTGAAGGATACCGGCCTCGACGGCTCACCTTCGCACTGAACCTGTATCCTTTCAGAATATAATTGCATAACAAACGTTGCGGAGCCATGCCTGATTTTTTTTATTCAGAGATAGTGTGAGGATACTCTTTATTCGCGGAGAAGACCCAGAAAGCGAGCATTCCTGCCTGAAGAACAATCCCTGCGAACGCCAGGACCGGCCATGCGCCCGGAAAAAGATCAGCGAGAAAGAGAAGAGAATTTTCCGCTTTCAACTGCCAATTCTTGTCAGCCGCCCAGCCCCAACCGCATTTGATGATAAGAAGGGGGAACCAAGTTATGAGAAGGCTTTCACAGAAGATAGGGATTGCCAGCAAAAGTCTCACGGTCCGGGGTAGGTCCGAACAGATGCGCGCCAGGAGCATTATCGTCAAGAGGGCGGACGTGGCACAGCCGGCGCTGATCATACCATGGATATACAGCTCATGGTGGGTAGCTATTCCGCCTGCATATCCGGCAATCGCCATCCAGAAAAGGAGACCGTTGGAGCTCTTCTCTGTCGCCATTGGTTTTTTTCGCGCCGACAGCATGAGGAATGCACCGGTCGCGGTCAGCCCAAGGCTTCCGGTGAGAAAAAGCGCCCCAAACATTCTTCTTGCAAAGAGAGGATGATTAAAGTATCGGGCAAAGAGCGCATCGCCGAAGCCCGGGAGGAAAAAGATGGCGACGGCAAGTGTTAGAGTCCACAAACCGGCGAGCAAAAGCAGGTATTGTACCGTATAGCTGTGTGCGTACCTCGCATATTCGGGTTCTTCCTGTCTGACAATGAGCCTCTTTGCCAACACCACGAGGGCGGCAGCGAATACGGTGATGGTTCCCAGTCCCGCAAAGGAGTTGTAATAGAGAACCTGCATATTCTCGAAGAAGCGCAGGGCCTCAAATCGATTTCCGAACAAATCATAAACAAAGAGAGGTGAGCATATCGCTGCCAGCGTATGGTATGTCAACAGGGTAAGATAGCCGGACAGTCCTCCCATACTGGCGTCCCTTTCGTAATAGGAAAGAAAACTCCCTTTCATTCCGAAAAAGCTCGATGCCCAGGCGAACCAGATACCGTTGATAACAATGAAGCAAAGGGCACAGATAATTCCCAATGGAAGAAACCTTCGGGGTTCCCTTCGAAGCAAACGGAAAAACAGGTCGATGAGGATCACAATTGATGAGAACAGCGAGGATTGGTGAGCCAGGAAGCCTGCCCATATGAGCCCGAAAATAATCATGCACATGGCGTTATCCGGGATAGAGTCTTCCCGCCTGTTTTTTATATAA
>CAYZZY010000033.1:0-17036 GCA_964482745.1 uncultured bacterium | reverse complement strand
CGGGAGTAGATGACGCCGTGGCGCTGGAGCTTGCGCTCCGGTCGCCCGAACTTTACGTCGAGGCGATAACGACCGTCAATGGCAACACCGGCTTGAAACAGAGCACCGAGAATGCGCTCCGGGTGCTGGAGATTCTGAACCTTCCTGAGCCGCCTCCTGTTGTTAAAGGCGCGGCCAAGCCCATTCGAAGGGAGCCCTATCCGAGCGTATCCGTCCATGGGCGCGATGGGCTGGGAGAGATCTCCTATCTGAAGAACCGGCAGGGGAAAAAGAAATATCCGCGTCCGCGATTGCGCCCGGCAAAGGGATATGCGCCGGAAATCATCTGCGAGCTTGCAGCCCGTTATCCGGGCGAGTTGACTGTTGTGACGCTCGGACCCCTGACTAATATCGCGCTTGCGCTTCTGCTCGACCCCAAGCTGGTCCGGAACGTGAAAGAGATTATCACGATGGGCGGCGCCTACTCGGTTCCCGGGAATCAGACTCCCGCAGCCGAGTTCAATTTCTTCTGCGACCCGGAGGCCGCGCAGCAGGTCATCGCATCGGGCATCCCGATCACGCTGGTGGGTCTCGATGTCACCCGAAGCGCGCGCCTCAGCCGGAACTCGCTCTTGAACGCGACGAAGAAGAGGACAAAACTCAACCGGTTCCTCCAAGATTCGACCGAGCGCGTGATGAATTTTTATCTCGAACGCGAGGGCTACCACGGCTGTTGTCTGCACGATCCGCTGGCGCTCGCGGTTGCCATCGACCGAAGCATGGTGGGCACAAAGCGCGTGCACGTGGAAGTCGAAACCGAAGGGAAAGCGACAACCGGCATGAGCGTTGCCGATCTCCGCCCCTATGCCCGCGGCCACACGGGAAAACCCAACGCCGACGTGGCGTTTTACATCGATCCCGCCCGCTTCGAGAGGTTTCTGCTCGAACGGATTACCGACGCGTAATCCTCAAAGGGCGCGTATCTGATCCATAGAATCCCGGCCGGCTCGCCCCATCAGATCCACTTCAAGATTGCGCCGAATATGATCAGGCATGCGGCATCGAAGCCGAGGATACACCCGACAGTTATCGCCTTGCTCCGGACGGTCTTCATGTCATAGACCCAGAATGCGACCACGAAGAACGGGAGATAGCCGACCAGGAAGATAAGCCACGGCGCGCGAATGCTCCACCATGAATAATCCCACGTAAGCGCATTCGCAAAGTTCAGCAGGATCTCGACAAATACGCAGAAGGCGGCATTGAAAACCGCGAAGAACCATCGGTTTGGAATGCCGAGAACTTTCACGCTCTTGTCCGGTGGCAGCATCTTGGCAAATACGATCGCGATGATAAAGAACATGAAGCATATCTCGATATTGAGCCCGATCAGGAGTAGATACGCCGTCTCCCCGGGAGCGCCCCATACGGGCGCATACTGGGTAAAGTGAAATACGAGCGCGTTCCATATCTCGTTGAACCAGTCAACCCCCCAGAGCGCCAGTCCGGCGAACACGAGGTTCCAATTCTTCCTTTCGATCTCTACCGCATAGACATAACATATAAGCGCAAAAATCGGTATGACATACCACTTGAACTGGCTTCCATCACGCAGAATGCTCAGGGCTTGCGCCGCTGCTTCCGTCGGCATGGTGAATCTCCTTTCCTTATTCCATTTTTATCTTTTTCTTTGCGTCGTATCGCACATCAAGGCAAGGTCAAGAAGTCTTTCAAGCCTTCCTTGCTGGTGCACTGCATCGATTCTTTTCAGTCCGGAAAGATGACTTCCGTCTTGCAGACCGCGAGCAGAGTACCGTCCTGGTTCTCCGCCTTCAGGTCGACCACGACATAGTTTTTTCCGGCACAGATAGGATGCTTTTCCGAGACTGTGCCGGTGCACTTCACCGTCCAGCCCGCGAGGACGGGCATGAGGAACTTCGACGTCATCTTGCCGATCCTCAGCATGTGGGGATAGGCCCAATTCGAGACGACCGAAAGCATGAACGACATGCTCATCATCCCGTGGCCCACCGTCTGGGTGATGCCAAAAGGTTTCGCGGTCTTCACCCAATCGGGATCACAATGCACCGGATTATAGTCGAAAGAGGCTACGGCATTTTTCCAGAACGTCTCCTGAGATACCGACCTGGTAAGGGAAGGCAGCTCCAGCCCTGCCTCGACGGAATCGAATGTAAGTTTTTCCATGAATGTCACCTCCTCGGCAGACTATGCCTCGAGCGCGGGAATTCCCTCGGCCAGTTTTTTTATGTCCTCTTTCGATTTCGGAAGGATCAGCGTTGTGATCCAACTGGCCTTTTTCACACCATCCTGGTTGTAAAAGTCGGCCTTGTATTTGAGATAGTACTTCTTCCTCTTGATGTATCGATCATACGGCCGCATTTTGATACTGATGGTTTCCCCCACGCGGAAAGGTTCATAGAATTCGATGTCCTGGCCCGGATTGCGGGCGCCCGGCGTTCTGACCCAATTGCCGCGTCCCTTGATGCCGATGCACCAGAATCCTATCTGCGTGATAAAGAGCGGGTGAGGAACCAGCTCTCCGTGAGGGGAGTTCTTCGCATACTCTTCATCGTTCATGAGCGGATTATCGTCGAGAACCCCTTCCGCATAGAACTTCATATCCTCCGCCGTGATATGGAAAGTCCGTTCTCCCGGGATCTCCTCCTCGGATTCAAAGTCGATCTCGTCCCAGGCCTCATAACTCTCTGCGTCGCGGAAAAAGTTCGTGTCAAATTGCCGGTGTTTCTCTGTCTTGAAGAACCGCTCGAAATGTTCGTTGGCCATTGGCTGTTCCCCCTTTCTTTAGAGAAAATTGTTGAACTCAATTAAGATCTTTTCTGAAATATTTCCGCATCGCCGGCATTGCGCGGGCGATGCTAATCGATGCCAAGCTTTTCATCAGCCAGTTTTTCGAGGTCCTCGATCTTGAAACGGGCCATCTCGATGGAACTGTTCGAAAGCATTCCCATGAGCCAAATATAGTCCCTGCCGATGGGGCTTGTGTAGTAGCTGACAAGCACGGTGTCTTCTTCAACCACGACGCCCGCATAAGCGGTATCGCCGTTGCTGGGGAGGTCGGAGAGGAACACGAGCCGATCGGGAAGAACGAGATACAGCGAGGTCCGCTTTGCGCCCCATGCGCTTCCATTGTGCAAAGCGCCCCCGACCTGGCGACGTCCAACCGCATAGGTGCGTTCTCCGATCTGGAACAGGCACGGTCCGTCCAAGCGGGTTTCATGGCTCCGGCTCAGCTTCCACTCGGTATATGGGGGCGACGCCACGCCTATGAGGGTGTGTGCGTCGGGATGATAGCCCCATCGGCTTGGATCGACCTCGAGGCGGGCGGTCATGATCATCGTGCCGTCCGGTTTGAAGCTTATGGCGGTCTCATCGTTCCTGTCGCCCTCGTAGATCATGCCGACCTCGGACCAGTTGATGCCGTCGGTCGTCTTGAACAGCATCGACTTCCCGTGTTTCCACCAGTAGGCTGGCATGTAGAACGTAACGCCGTCCATCGTTTTTGGCCGCCAGAGCAGCCAGCCCTCGATCGAGAGTTCTTTGGGCTCGGTCCATGTCACGCCGTCATTGCTGATACAATAAGAATTTCCCGTGGGTTCGGCAAGGAACTTCTCGGTGTTCCGCAGGAAGTAAAGGATCAGCTTGCCGCCTATAACAGCCAGTTTCGGGTCGCGCACGTCCTCGCCGGGAACGCGGATTTCGGAGAGGACCTTCCACTGTTTACCATCCTCGGAAGAACGGATCACGAGCTTGCATTTTGGCGACGCGAAATGCCACGGCGAGGTCGCATGAGCAAGCAGGTATTTTCCTTTGAACTTGATGAGATCCGTGTTGGAATGATGCGCGTCGGGCGGCAACGCGGTCCACACCTCCAAGTTGAGCGATTTCGCGACATGGATATCCGACGGCGAGCGGTATCTCCAATAAAGTATCGGAATAACAGCCGAAAGGACCAACACCAGGATCAATAATCCGATCACTGCAAGCACACACGTCCTCCTGTTCGACATGGTATTTCCTTCCGATCGGGCAACAACCTTCTCCTCAGCCGTCAGCGAATGACGGGAGCCTTCCTCTCGGGGCGATGAGGCCCATCCTATTGACCGTCCGCTATTTTGAAATGGGCGGCATCTCCCACAACGGGCGGAACACACCCTCGCTCGTGAGATAAAGTGTTCTGCCGTCGGTCCCGTAACAAAGGGCTTCACCCTGTTTCCGGCCGGGCATTGCCACGAAGCGGCCCTGACGGGCAAACGCCTCGGCCCACGTCTCGCCCTCGCCGCGGACAAACTCGTACGCTTCGCTGTAGGTGAGCACAATGGCCCGCGATCCATCGGGTGAGATGTCCATTGCGGTGATTTTCGGAATCCTCTGTGTCGCTATCGCGCGGGCGGTAAATGGAGCGGCTGTTTCCTCCGCGGGCCACGGTATTTCATAGACCGTGCAGTTCTCATCACGCGTTTTACTGATCAGGAAGATCGTCCCATTTGCCGGATCCACGCCGACGGCTTCACAGTCGCGCGGGCCGTCCTCGTATACAAAAGGGATCGTGACGGACGGCTGGGCCTTTACGACAACGGCTTCGGCGCCGGCTTCGATGTGGGGTTCCGGGACGAGGTAGATCGTGCATATTTTTCGCCTGGCCTGGTTGTCGCCGAAATCGCCGACCAAGAGATAGCCCCGGCCTTCGCGCTCGAACGACGCCATATCCTCCCAGTCTTCCGCTTCGGCTCCTTCGACAACAAGCGTGGCGCGAGTTTGTCCTTCACGATCGAATAAGAACAGGCGCGGAACGTCTCCCGAATCGTTATGGGTCCAGAACATGCCCGGATTGGCAATAGACCGGGCGAGACCGCTGCTCTCATTGATCCTTTTGTCGGCGAACCTGGCGATCCGCCTGGCCTGACCGTAGTGGATAGCATAAGGCGACGTGTCTCTGTTGGATTCCTCCCGCGCGGCGGCGCACGAGGTGAGAAGCAAAACGACTACTATCGATGCCACATGTCGAAGCAAACTATCCTCCTCTATCAGTGATCTTTGACGAATATCCTGTTTTTTTTCACGGCATTCTCGGGGCGCTCGAAGATCCGTCCAAACACAGCCCTGATTATATCAAAGGCCGAGAGCACGTTCAATCCTGGGGAGAGGGCAGGTTTCGGAAAATAAGCTGATACTTCTATCACCGCATCATGATATCGGCAATCGTGAGGGCCATCAGGAGGATGCTGACCGCGCCGTTGACATTGAAGAAGGCGGCGTTGACGCGCGAGAGGTCGTGGGGCTTGACAATGGAATGCTCGTAGAGCAGGAGCAGGCTCACGCACAGCACGCCGACCAGGAAGGGCCTTCCCAGATTTGCCATAAAAAAGATGATCGTCAGCAATGCGATCATCGCTGCATGAAGCGCCGACGACATGACAAGCGCCTGCGATATGCCGAGCCGCGTCGGCAGCGAATAGAGGCCCACCTTCTTGTCGAAATCGACATCCTGGCAGGCGTAAATGATGTCAAAACCGGCCGTCCAGAGCAGCACCGCAAGCCCGAGCAGGATGGCGACCGGATGAAACTCCTCCTTGATCGCGATCCAGGCGCCCACCGGCGCGATCGCGAGCGAGAGCCCGAGCACAAAGTGGGAATAATTCGTAAACCGTTTCGTGTAGGAATAGCCGAGAATAATCGCGAGCGCCACCGGCGACAGCGCGAACGCAAGCCGGTTGAGCCGGGACGCCGAGAACACGAACAGCGCGATCATCACGACCATGAACACCGCCGTCTCAAACGTTGTAAGTTTCCCGGCGGGAATCGGCCGGTCAGCCGTCCGCGGGTTTATGGCGTCATGCCGAGCGTCGACTATTCTGTTGAATGACATCGCCGCGCTGCGCGCGCCGACCATACACATCGCAATCCAGAAAAGCCGGGACACCGAGGGCATGCCGTCGGCCGCAAGGAAAGCGCTCATGATTGCAAACGGCAAAGCGAACAC
This sequence comes from uncultured bacterium, assembly GCA_964482745.1. GTDB lineage: Bacteria > Abyssobacteria > SURF-5 > SURF-5 > SURF-5 > CAYZZY01. The sequence goes on along the minus strand of CAYZZY010000033.1, from coordinate 11,035 downwards.
CGTATGCGAGAATTTTATCGATTCCAGAATCACGCCGATCTTATTGAAAACGTGCTTCATTCCTCACCTTTCCAGCGACGGAAAAGATCATGCCGGACCTGCAATTGATCCAGAACCTTTCCGACAACGAAGTCGATCATATCGGCCACGGTCTGCGGCCCCTGGTAGAAACCGGGCATCGCAGGAAGGATGCAGCCGCCGGCCCTCGATACCCGCACCATATTTTCAAGCGCGATCGTTCCGACCGGCGTCTCGCGCGGCACGAGAACCAGCTTGCGTCCCTCTTTCAGGGTAACGTCGGCCGCCCGCAGAATCAGGTTGTTTCCCAGTCCTGACGCGACCCCGGCAAGCGTCGACATGCTGCACGGGATGATGACCATCGCATCGATTGGAAACGTGCCGCTCGCGATGGGAGCGGATATATCGTCATAATGGTGGTAGCGGATTTGTTCAGCCTGTCGACCGATGATAGGCTCAGGCGAAAAATCACGAAGGTCAACATCAATATCCATCTCGTGCTTCAGCACGGTGGCTGCCGCTTTGGAAATCGTCAGATGCACATGGCAGTTTTCTTCAATAAGCGCCTGAAGCAACCTGACACCGTAGGGCGCGCCGCTCGCTCCCGTAAGGGCAACGACAAATTTTTTCATCGGTCCTTTTCTCCGAAATCCGCGAATACCAGCAAGGATTCACCGCCCGGGTTGTCCTACCCGCCGTTTTTGCTTCCCGTACCGGGCTTGTGCCCTACATAAAGCGAGACAATCCCGAAACTGAGTTCCGTGGCGGAGACGTTCGCAAGCCCGCATCGCTCCATCACGCCGCACATCTCGCTGCCACTGGGAAACTCCATCACCGAGTTGGGCAGATAGCTGTATGCGTCATTGCCCGAGCGCGAAACGAGACGTCCGATCGCAGGCAGCGCGCGGGTGAAGTACATCGTGTATACCTTGCCAAAAAATCTGTTCCCTGGCATGCTGAACTCCAGTATCACGACGCGGCCTCCCGGCTTCGCGACGCGTGTCATCTCCCTGATGCCGGCCTCAAAGTCGGAGACGTTTCTGATGCCGAACGCAACCGAAACGACGTCGAACATGCCATCGTCAAACGGCAACCTGAGCGTATCGGCAACCAGCAATTCGATTCTGGCTTCGGCCCGATCCGGTGGCACACTCAGAGAGCCGTTGCCGTGGGAGGAAATCTTCCGCTTGCCGATGACAAGCATCTCGGGACAGAAATCGGTCCCGATCACTACTCCCCCGGATGTGAGAGATCTCGAATAGGCGATCGCAAGGTCGGCGGTTCCGGCGCAGACGTCCAACACCCTGCTGTCCTGGTCGAGACCGCTCATCTCGACCGTCTTTCTCCGCCATCGCTTGTCCTGGTTGAGGCTGAGCAGGTGGTTCAGGAAATCGTACCGGCGCGACACCGACGCGAACATCGAGCGAATTCTTGCGGCGTCCTTCATTTCTCAAAACCGTACTCGCGCCAGCGCCCATCGACGAGGTTCCGGATTTCCTGCGTCATTATTATCTCGTCCGGCCATTCGCGCATGTGGCCTTCCTCCGGCCATGTCTTGGTGGCGTCGATTCCCATCTTCGAACCGGCGCGCGGCAGGGGCGAAGAGTGGTCGAGCACGTCGAGGGGGCCGTCCACTATCGTGATATCGCGCCGCGGGTCCACATTGTTGCCGACCCTCCACAGCACCTCATCGACGTTCTGCACATTGACGTCCCTGTCGACGACGACGATGATCTTCGTAAACATCATCTGCCCCAAGCCCCATATGCAGTGCATGACCTTCTTGGCCTGATAGGGATAGCGCTTGTCGATCGAGACAAACGCATAGTTGTGGAACACACCGAAAAGCGGAAGGTTCATGTCGACGAGTTCGGGAATCTGTGTCTTGATGAGCGGCAGGAAAATCCGTTCGGTCGCCTTGCCCATGTAGCAATCCTCCATCGGAGGCTTGCCCACGATGGTCGCGGGGTAGATCGGATCCTTGCGATGGGTGATGCACTGGATATGGAAAACCGGATAATTGTCCGCGAGCGAATAGTATCCGGTATGGTCTCCAAAGGGCCCCTCTCTTCTCTCGTCTTCCGCGGGGTCCACATATCCTTCGAGCACAATCTCGGCGTCGGCCGGAACCTCCAGGTCGAGTGTTGTGCACTTGACCATCTCTACCGGCTTCTTCCTGAGGAAGCCCGCAAAGAGCATCTCGTCGACCTCGGGAGGCATCGGGGCCGTGGCCGCATACGTGGTCGCAGGGTCGCATCCGAGCGCGACGGCGACCTCCATCCGCCTGCCCGCCTCTTTGTACTCGCGGAAATGACGCGCTCCGTCATGATGGATATGCCAGTGCATGCCGGTGGCGCGTTCGTCATAGACATGCATGCGGTACATTCCGCAATTGCGGCGTCCGGTCGAGAGACTCTTCGTGAACACCATCGGCAGCGTGATGAACTTCCCGCCGTCCTGCGGCCAGCACTTGAGAACCGGGAGAAAAAACAGTGACGGCGGATCCATGACGACTTCTTGACACGGCGCGCTTGACACGGTCTTCGGCGGGAACTTCGCAAAACGGGCGAGCTTCGGAATCATCTTCAGCTTGTCGACAATGCCCGTCGGAAGCGGCATCTGCAGAATTTCCTCGATCTCGCGGCCTATCGCGTCAATATCCTCCACTCCGAGCGCCAGCGCCATTCGCCTGTTCGATCCGAAGGCGTTTATGAGCACGGGGATCGTGTATCCTTTGACATCTTCGAATAAAAGGGCCGGTCCGCCCTCTTTCGAGACCCGGTCCACGATTTCCGTTATCTCCAGTTCGGCGGAAACAGGCGCGGCGATACGCTTCAATTCGCCGGCCTGTTCAAGCACGCTTACAAAATCACTCAATCCCAGATATGCCATTTTGTCGGCCTTGTTTTTATGTGACTTCCGATGATTGCAGATACGAGAACGCTCCCAATATAGCACAAGATTCCGCCTGTTGACAACCTTGTCGAACCAGCCCACGGGCGCTTATGCCGGGAAAAATTGCAGGCCCCATATTTGGACAGATAGTATCAAACGAAAGAAAGACTTGACGAGGAAGGACAAGACGTTATAATTGATGGTATATGGAATGGTTTCGAGGGAGGAGGACTGTATGGGAAAAACGCCCGGGGTTGGAGATTTGGCGTACAAATTTGAACTGCCGGATTCCACGGGGAAGAAGCGCTCGCTGGATGAGCTGATCGGCAATGGAAAGCTCCTGCTTGTGTTCCTTCGCGGCATGTGGTGAACGATCTGTCGCCTTCAGTTGAAGGGCTTGAGAAAAAAATACGAGAACATCCGCCGTGCAGGCGCCGAAATGGTAATCATCACTGCGGATTCTGTCGAGAAGCTGGAAGAATACCGAACAAAAACTTCCTCCGAATTTGTGCTGCTGAGCGATTCGGCATGCGACGTCATCAAGGAATATGGACTGTACAATCCCTCGGAGAAGAATGGCATATCACTTCCGGCTGTCTTTATTATCGATGCGGCGGGCATCGTCAAGTATGCGAATGTTGAGGGAACCTTCTTCCGGGTTCGGACCGGAAGACTCGTAAAAGAAGTCCAAAAAGCATGACCGGGAACCTGGTTATGGTAGGCAGAACGAAGAATCGACTTGACAAGACATTGTCTATAGACTATAATCCTTTTGGTTAGGGGTTTGGGCTTTAATGCCCAATGGGAGGTTGTCGAAATGGATGAGAAAAGGAAAGGGCAACGCCGAAGAGCCCAGAGGCGGCAAGATATCCAAGCGGCCAAGATTTATCTCGGAATGAATAGACGCCTCAACGAACGAAGGCGCACGGACAGGAGGCAATCTACTGCCTCGTCTGCAAAGGTATAAGCCTGAGTTCGACCGGCCATTCCCGGCTATCAGCACCCCGAAGCATTGAGATTTGCCACATACTGAAAGGCGGAATGTGTCCGAATTTCCCGGGAGTGATGACGCGGAATCACACAATACTTATAATAAGCGGAGAGTGGGAGTTATGGAAAAAATCCACTATATAGAGCGGCGAAGAATAGAGCGGCGCAGAAACATCCAATCGGCAAGAAGATATGTCGGCATGGAAAGGCGGACGGATGACCGGCGGATCGGTCAGGCCAGACGCTGTCAACCGGGTCTGCGTTCGGCCAGGGAAGGCATATTGGCGCGCTAGATTTTGTTCATAGACTTCCTGTCAGGCCTTTTCCACAGAAATCTGCATTGCGTGGCCACAGTTTTTTTGCTGCCCCGCCCGCTATTCCTATCATTCCTGTAAAGGCGAGAATCTATTTCTCCTTTTAGAAATCCAATCCGAACCCGCCTGTATGTTCCACGAGACCGGCATCGACTTGCCTTTATTTGCGCCTTAAAACGGTGTAATGGTACCCGGAAAAGAATCGGGACAAAGGAAGGTTCCAGGACAACCTCAAAGCCACCTTTTTAGGCGACAGTCTCAATTTCAGACGCCCTTAACGTCCATTTCGAACGGTTCCTGTCAAACCATCGGCAAACCTCTCGCACGCGGTTTTTGACAGAGTCTCGATCGAAGCATGTGAAAACCACCAACTGCTTGCTGGCTCTCATTCTTTCCTTTGCATATTGGATACGCTCGGAGTGTTCGCGTATGTGGTGGCAAAGACGGACTGAAAGAACGATGCCGAAAGCCTCGTCGGCGAACGGCAAACCATAATCGTTCCATAATGTTTTTCCTGTTATCCTGTTTCCAAAGCTATCTTGCCTTCTCGTGCCAATGGCTATTTCTGGAAAGGCAGATCAACTTAATTCAGTCCCTCTCGGAAAGCTGGCAAGCCGTAATCTTCCCATAACAATTCTTTTGCCATGCTTACGCAGGGACAAGTGTTAATCTTAATTGAAAAGCAATGTGGCGGCTCCTTGCTCTGCAAGTATCCCAAGCGCGCAAATCTTGGCAAGATCCCAGACTGTCATTGCTGGAACAGGGGATCAGGATTGGCAAAGAATCCGGCAAGCGGAAGGAGTAGATATAATCAAGCTGACAGGTGAGTTTCCTGCCGCAATAACTAGCCTTGAGGCTCCCTGCGGCTTGTCAGAGCCAGGTGATTATCAGGTGGGAGTGGGTGTCGTTGCTGAAAACGGCAACATCACCTTGGCTGAACAGGAATTGTCCATACCAGAGAATTTAGGAATAGATAAGGTCCGGGGGGCGCGAGCAAGAATTAGGCGCTCTCGAGCTTGCATCAGGTTTTTCCATAGACACGGGAGGTCCAGGCAAATGAAATCATCCGGGAAGCGTCGTTCCGTGCTCCTAACCCCTGCAATAGCGATAGCGCTCCTGTTTCTTATGGCAAGTACAGCAAGAAATGCCCCTTGGGGAGTTTAAGGATGCGGCGCTTATCGCTGTGTACAGTGTCAGCGATGATGATGCACAGATCATCGCACAGGGTGGCTCAGAAGAGCCGATCGGTCAGGAACATGAAGCACACCACCTGGCAGTGACGAGGGGGCCATTGCGCGTCATCCCAGACTTATGATTCTTGCTGGATCCACAAATAGCGACGTATGGGATCTGCTCGCCGCGATTAAGAAAGAATTGCTAAAATGAGCATTTTTGTCGAGCCTAAGACATCTTCGGTAAAAAACAGATTGCCTTATATTCTATTTTGGTCGGCTGCTTTCCTGCTTTTTTTCTGGGCCCCGGGTTTCAGGGGGCTGTGGGCGTCGGAAGGCCGCTGGGCCGAGATCACAAGGGAGATGTTTCTTACCGGTGATTGTTTTCATCCTACCATCAATGGGGAACCCTACTTTGACAAGCCTCTTCTCACTTACTGGTTCATCGCTCTTGTTTCTCAAATCTTCGGCAGGCTCGATGAGTGGACCATCAGGATTCCGAGCGCAGTTTCAGGGCTTGCGGCTCTTTGGGCAACGGTCTATCTTGGCCGCAAATTGTGGTCGGAGAAAGTGGGAATCGCCGCAGGCTGGATGCTCTTGACCTCCTATGGAGTTCTTTTTTGGTCAAGGACAGCCAGCGCGGATACGGAGAACCTTGCTGCTATTATCCTGGCCGTTGCCTGGTATTGGGCCCGGCGGGAACGTCCGGATTTCTTTTCCGTTCTTGTCTTTTACCTTATCTGTTTTCTGGGGGCTCAGACCAAGGGCCTTGCCTCCGTGGCGGTACCGATCATTGCGGTGTTTCCCGACGTCATCAGCGAGAGGCGATGGAGGGCGCTTTTGTCTTTTTCACATCTCGCGGCCCTGGCAATCGGTGTTATCGTCTATGCCGCCCCCTTTATTTATGCCGGCATCACAAATGAAGAATACCAATCAAGCGGACTTGCCCTGGCGTTTCGCGAAAATATCCAGCCCTATTTCAAGCCGTTTGATCACAAAGAACCCTTTTATGTCTATTTCTACTATCTCCCCCAACAGTTCCTGCCCTGGACGCCTGTTTTCCTTACAGCCCTCTGGGGGACATTTTCCTCCTACAAAAAACTGGACAAAAGAACCCGCTGGCTCGTTGAGGCATTTGTTCTCATATTCCTGTTTTTTACGTTTTCGGGTTCAAGACGGAACTACTATATTCTCCCCTTGCTTCCCTTTTGTGCGCTTTTGACTTCAGTGTTTTTCGCCGCGGAGGGAAACGAGGTGAAGGTGCGTTTTGGTTCAAAGCTTCAAACGTGGACTCTTGGCCTGATTTCAATCAGTGCGATTGCCAGTCTCGCCGTTTGGCCCATAATCAAGGGCTCTGTGGACTTTGTTCCTCCGCGATATCTGATACTGACAACCGCGCTCCTGGGACTTTTGGCATTCTTTTCCTTGATCTTGGGTCGTCTAAGGCCCGGCCTTCAAGCCAATTTTCTGGGGATAAACCAAGCTCTGGCGCCCTGCGCGGTCGCTGCAACCATTCTTATGGGTGGGTTTTTCTGCCGGCAACAGGTGAGCCTTGAGATCTACCGCGCTGAAAGGCCTTTTGCCATGGCGCTAAAAGATCTGACAAGGGGACTGTCACTGGAACAGATAGCATTCTACCGCAATGGCAAAACCAATACCATTTTCTATTTGGACCGCCCGGGCTTCATCCAGGTGCTGCCTGACACTGACTCACTTGAAGCCTTTATAACGTCAGGCGAAGGAGATAGAGTCCTGGTTTCGCAAAGCAAATACTTAAAAGATTCGCTCTCTGACATTCCTTCAGAGCTTAGAGGGCCGCCAAGCTTGGAAGAGAGAGTTTATCCCTGGGAGCCAAAGAACATCACGAGACTTATGGCCTGGAAGATTGTGGAACATGCGAATTGATGACGGACATATGTAATGGCGAGTCGGGTAACGCAATGGAAACAATGACAGGAGATTTTGAGGCATTGGTTTACAAGACGTACGGTGAAATGAACACTTTTTCAATAAAGGAGATGACAAAATCCAAAGTATATACCCTCAGACCATAGTTCGAAATTTATGCCGCAGGCTCTTGGCGTAGCCACTTTGCATATCGAGCCTGGGGGCCGATGGCAGAACGGCTATGGCGAGTCTTTCCACAGTTGCCTGCGGGATGAAAGCCTGATCGTGAATCTGTTCTACACACTCGATGAGACGCGCCGGATTCTCGAAGATTGGCGCATATGTTATAATCAAGCCAAGTCTTACCGCTCACTGTGAGGCATCCCCCCGGTGAATATGCCCGGGTGGTGGCCGAAGACCGGAAAGCATCTACCCGGATTCCCTCCAGTCCGTAGCGGTACCGTTTTCGGGGAACGATCACAATGGCTTTTTGATTGCTTTATAGACTGCCGCCATGATTGGGGGCAGGTCGCTTGTTATGAAGCAGCGGTCCCGGCAGGCCCGGCATTGAAGTGTCGATCAAAGGCATCTGGAAATGAGTATCCTGCAGAAGCACATAGCAAAAGAGATTTTTTTTCCATTTATTATCCTCTTGCTGGTGATAACGTCTCTCGTGATGATGGGCGACCTCTTCCGTGAAATGTCCGCTCGGTTCGTGAACAGGGGGCTGGCCCTGGGAGACATGGGTAAGATATTACTCTATTCTCTGCCGACACTGGTCACGTATACGGTCCCGATTGCCCTGCTCTTCGCTACACTTGTTGCGTTCGTTCAGCTCTCACAAGATTCTGAGATCGTGGCAATGAGGGCGGCAGGCATACCGGTACGGAAGGCCTTTGCCCCGGCGATTTTAATGGGCATTTTGACGACGATGCTCCTGCTTGCTCTGCGTGTGGAAATCGATCCCTGGGCTCGGCGAAGACTAGGCCTGCTATTCATAGAAGTTGTATTGAATAAGCCCACTCTCGTGATGAATGAACAGATGTGGACGAGCGAAGTGGACAACATGCGCATTTTCGTGGGCGAGATAGACAACAAGAACATGCTGCTGAGAGATGTCAGGATCGTGGCTCCGAAAGATGACGGCACGGAGCGAACTATTGTTGCAGAGTCCGGGAGAATATACTTTGGAGACGGCAAGAAAGGATTATTTCTGGAGCTTCACAACGGGTCCATCCACGACTACGAGAGGCAGCAGCCCGAGCAGTACTCGACAACATTGTTCGGCAGCATGACAATCCCCGCAGATATAGAGGATCTCGACCGATACCTAAGGAAGTATCACCGTTCCGGAGACTTCAGAACGAAGGAGCTGTCGCTGGGCCAGATTAGGCGAAAGCTCTCAGACCCTTCTACCGATCCCGAAGACAGGCGCAAGCTGCTCCAGCAAATGGGAAAGCGAACCGCATTGTCGTTCATGCCGCTGGCGCTTGTGCTCATCGGAGCCCCTCTGGGCATAATACCTCACAAGGCGCGCCGTTTCTATGGGCCGGCCATATGTGCGGGACTGCTCTTTGCGTATTACCTGCTATTGGCTTTGGGTGAAACGATCGGCGAGAAGAATCTGATGAACCCCATAATCGCGATGTGGCTCCCCAACCTCTTTCTGGGGATGACAGGCATCGTTCTCATGGTCCGAGCCGAGAGACGATAAGAAAAAAGCGATGAACATCCTCACCAAGTACATATGCCGCCGTCTGATTATCTACTACCTGGCATTCGTGGCGGTAATGCTGACCTTCGTCGTGTTTGTGGATTTCATGGAAAACATGGGAAGGATTATCAAGCATCACGCCCCGCCGGCGCTCATCGCAGAGTACTATGCCTGCTTCCTACCGAAGGTGTTTGTGGAACTTTCCTGGATAACCTTCCTGGTGGCAGTCCTTTTTGTGCTGGGCAGCATGGCCAAGAATAATGAATTCACCGCCATGCTCGCCGGAGGCATCAGCATTTACCAGGTCGGAGCCTACGTGCTGACGATAGGCGTGCTTCTCAGTCTGGTCGTATTCTGCGTGCAGGAATTCATCGTGCCCCCAGGTGCCCTGCGAGCCGATGAGTTGTACGATAGCCATTTTGCACAGGGACCCCGGGAAAAGCGCATCTTCGGCATTGCCAAAATAGGAGGGCGCAACACGTTCTACTATTTTGATGTTTTGGATGCCGAGGCGGGCATACTCACAGGGGTACACATCTATAAGAACGAGGGAAGCTCGGTAGTCGAACGGGTAGACGCCTCTGAGGCCATCTGGAATGAGACGAAGAAAAGATGGTATCTCAAAGACGGAGTTACAAGGAAATTTGACTCGGGTGGAGCAGTCGTGGAAAGCACTCCATTCACGAGCGCTAAAGCGCCCTTCAAGGAATCGCCCAGGACACTCGAGGTGTCTTCGTCGAGCGGAGGTGAGCTCAACTTCCGCCAGTTGAGGCGTCAGATCAAGAACCTGCAAAGGAATGGTTACGATGCCCATCGCCTTAAAGTGAATTACTACAGGAAGTTTTCCTTCCCCGCGGCCAACTTCATAGTTGTCTTCCTGGGGCTGCCATTCGCTCTGGAATGCCGAAGAGGAGGGCTGACAATCGGTTTTGCGCTCAGCCTCATGGCCGCACTTCTCTATTACGGCGCTTTCCAGGTAGGATTGGCCCTCGGAATGGGAGGCGTCCTTCCGGCGGTTGTCGCCAGTTGGCTGGCAAATTTCCTCTTCCTGGGTCTTGGCACAAGCCTGACGATGCGCGCTCGGACTTGAGACGGCAACGCTCAGAGACGAACCATCGGTATGGCGGGCAAGCTACATCTTCTGCGTCGAATCCAGATACTCAATGAGGTGTCTTCTTCAACATGTGTAGACACATCCCTCGACTCCATACGGCCGAGCAGATATGGGAAGGGCTCAGGTGCTCGCGGAGGGTCTTCTTTGTTCTCCCGCGAAGACGGCAAGAAGTGATGTACGCAATTACCTCCCGGAACGACTTTGAGCTTGAAGAACTCATCCGTGCCAGGGTCGGCAGTCGTGATATTGTGTTTGTGTCATAGCATGTTTACCCCGGGAGCAGGCAGGCGACATCATCAAAGAATCTGGACTTTACAATCCCGCTGAGAAGAATGGCATATCGCTTCCGGACGTCTTTATTATCGATGCAGCGGGTATCGTCAAGTATGCGAATGTTGAGGGAACCTTCTTCCGGGTTTGGACCGGAAGGCTCGTGAAAGAAGTCCAAAAAGCATGACCGGAAACCGGTTATAGCAAGCCTTCCAAAGCATCTCCTTGACAGAATATTGTCTATGGGCTATAATTCTTGCGACTCAAGCAGTGGGCCGCTGTCTTTAATGGGAGGTTGTCGAAATGGATGAGAAAAGGAAAGGGCAACGCCGAAGAGCCCAGAGGCGGCAAGATATCCAAGCGGCCAAGATTTATCTCGGAATGAATAGACGCTTCAACGAACGAAGGCGTACGGATAGGAGGCAACCTTCTGCCTCGTCCGCAAAGGTCTAGGCCTGAACTGGACCGGTCATTTCTGGCTGTCAGCGCTATGTAATATTAGATTTGCTGCACACTGAAAAACAGAATGCGCCCAAGCGTATTCCTTGGAACACTGCGGCAGGATAAAATAAAGCCGTGCAGAAACGATGGAAAAGACTCACTTTATAGAGCGGCGAAGAAGAGAGCGTCGCAGAAACATCGAATCCGCCAGAAGATATGT
>CAYZZY010000032.1:0-17279 GCA_964482745.1 uncultured bacterium | reverse complement strand
TGGTCATCCTGCTGTTCCAGCATTTTAAAGGCGTCTGAGCCTGCGGCGCTCCGGGCCGGCATACGCGGACTCGCGGGGTGATTGGAGATTTTGCGGATGGAAATCAAGACAAAGCTGAATTTCTGGGAACGACTTTATTTCCCTGAAATCTTTCGGGGGCTTTCAATAACTACTCGCCATTTCCTCAAGAATATTTCGAGTCCGCTCAAGAATCCGGTAACGATAGAGTATCCCGACGAAGAGAGATTCATTCATCCGCGCTGGCGCGGGCGTCATACGCTTACCAAGCGCGAAGACGGCTCACCCCGCTGTGTTGCTTGCATGTGCTGTGCGACGGTGTGTCCGGCAAGGTGCATTTCCATCACACCCGGTGAACATTCCGATCCCGCCATAATGAAATACCCGGTATCTTTCGAAATCGATCTTACCCGATGTGTCTTCTGTGGATTCTGCGTGGAGGCCTGCCCAGTGGATGCAATCCGAATGGATTCGGGCATCATATCGGTTGTCGGTTATGGGCGGGAAGAACTGCAGTTCGATAAAGACAGACTCTTGAACGAGACGTCTTAAGAAGAATCAGGCTAGATCGTACAGGTTCTCACTTATCCCTCAAGATTCCATCTTTTTAATAGGAAACGCAGAACTCTTGTCGAATTCCCAGGGTGCGTGTACCCTCTCGATGCCCCTATTTCCCTTTGAAATCTGCAGGACGTTTCTCCATAAAAGCCAGTGTGCCTTCCATCGCGTCCTCTGTTGCGGAGACGACCACAATGTTGTCAGCTTCGATTTCGAGGCCAGCCTCGATTGTCGTTTCCAGTCCTCGATTGACACTGTCAATGATGAGCTTGATTGCGATGGGGGCCTGTCCTGCGAGGCGGCCGGCTAACGCCTTTGCATCGTCCATGAGGGAAGCTGGATCCGATACCTTGTTGACAAGGCCTATTGCGAGCGAGCGCTGAGCCGAAATTCTGTCACCCAGAAAGAGTAATTCGTACGCATGCGTGCGACCCACCAGGCGGGGCAGACGCTGCGTGCCGCCGTAGCCGGGAATAATGCCGAGGTTTATTTCCGGCTGACCGGCAGTGGCGTCATCGGCCATGAGTCGCAGATGGCATGACATCGCCAATTCGCACCCGCCTCCAAGAGCATAGCCATTTATTGCCGCGATCACCGGTTTGGGAAACCTCTCGACACGAGTGAACATTTTATGGCGAGACATCACGAGATCCTTGACGGTCCCTTCCCCAAAGGCCTGCCCGAATTCGGCGATATCCGCCCCGGCGCAAAATGCCTTCTCGCCTGCGCCCGTCAATATCACGGCGCGGATATCTATATCTTTTTCGATATCATCAAGAACGGCGTTGAGTTCGTCTATCATCTGCGTACTGATTGGATTCATCGGGGGGCGGTTGAGCGTAATCGTTGCTATTCGATCCGCCGGTTCTACTCTTATGGTTTCGTAAGGCATGCCAATCTTCCTCTCTCTGCTGTGCTGGAACAGGTGACTTCTGATTTCTGTGCGGCTTGCAGATGTCAATTGGGGGCAGCAATTGGCTGCTGCCCCCTCGTTTGCTATCGTTTGTCGCTGATCGAGCGCAATTTATTAAGCGCGTTCAAATAGGCCAATGCACTGGCCTCCACGATGTCGGTGCTCAGTCCATGCCCGGGGATGACGTCCTCACCGAACTTGATTTTTACCAGCGCTTCGCCCATGGCGTCCTTGCCTATGGTGACGGCGGTTATTGAATATTCAAGGAGCCGGCCGGTAATGCCTGTGATGCGTTCGATCGTCTTATAGCTCGCATCGACAGGGCCGTCGCCGACATTGGAATCGATCACCGAATTATCCTCGAAATGCAATTGCACCGTTGCGGTAGCCTTGATATTGCTGCCGCTTGTGGTCTGCAAATACTCAAGCGTATAGAATCTATCGACAAGGTCCAGGACATCTTCGACGAGAGCGATCAGGTCATCGTCGGTGACCTCCTTCTTCTTGTCGGCCAGATCCGTGAACCTGTCATATACCTTGTTGAGTTCCTCGTCGGAGAGTGTCATGCCCAGGGCCTCGCAACGCGAAAGGAGGCCATGCCTGCCTGAATGCTTCCCGAGCACAATCGAACTGTGCGGCACGCCCACCGATTCGGGAGTCATTATCTCATATGTGAGCGCTTCTTTTATGACGCCGTCCTGATGGACCCCGGATTCATGCGCGAAGGCGTTCTTTCCCACGATCGGTTTGTTGCGTGGAATAGCAAGCCCGGTAATCGTACTGAGCAGTTTCGAAGTCTTGAATATCTGTCGGCTATCGACGTTTGTATGGAACGGCAACTGGTCCTCTCGCGTACGGATCGCCATCACGATCTCCTCAAGGGCGACGTTTCCGGCTCGCTCACCGATACCGTTTATCGTTCCCTCGATTTGTCGCGCGCCGGCCCGGATCGCAGCGAGGCTGTTCGCAACCGCCATTCCGAGATCGTTGTGGCAATGCGTGCTCAGTATGACACGATCTACGTTGGGGACATCCTCATGAATTTTCTCAAACATCGCGCGGATTTCCGATGGAGTGGAATAGCCTACCGTGTCGGGAAGATTAACCACAGACGCTCCGGCGTCGATAGCGGCGCGCACGATCTCACAGAGATAGTTGAGGTCGCTCCGAGTCGCGTCTTCCGCCGAAAACTCGACGTTGTCTGTGTACTGGCGTGCGTATTTGACCGCGCCCGCGGCGTCCTCGAGCACCTGTTCCCGCGTTCTTTTCAACTTGTGTTTCAGGTGGATGTCCGATGTCGCAAGAAAAATGTGGATTCTCGAATGGGGCGCGACCTTTATCGCGTTCCAGGCGGCATCGATGTCGCCCTTGTTTGCACGTCCGAGTCCCGCAACGGTGACATTTTTGAGCGACCCTGCGATCTTCTGAACCGATTCGAATTCTCCCTTCGAAGCGATGGGAAATCCCGCTTCGATTACGTCCACCCCCATTTTCTCGAGTTGGACGGCCATCCGGATCTTCTCGTCGAGGGTCATGCTCGCGCCCGGCGATTGTTCGCCGTCCCTGAGCGTGGTGTCGAATATATAGACTTGTTCTGTCATTGTTGATACCTCTCTGCCCACATGCTTCGCGGAGCGCTACCGCAAAAGCATGAGTTGCTTTCTTGATTGAAGTGGTTGGTCGGGTGGTGCAAGTATTTTTTCAAAGGTTCGCGGGCGGAGCCCGCGAAGCAGCAGGAGGCCAAGAAGAAGAGATGAATGTTCGATGGTGGAAAGTTCTGTATGAATGCTTTGAGGAATTCGGGCAGGCCAGTGCAATTCCATGCAATGTGTCCAATTCGCCATTTCAGGCCACGTCGCCTTTGGGATTATGGACCCGCCGGAAATTGCCCGGCAGGGCCTGACCCTTGCATGTTTCGCCAAGTGCCTCACCGCTGCTTCCCCTTAGTGTTCAAATTTTTTAAAAAGCGCAGAATAACTCTATTACACTCGTCCGGATTCTTGAGGTACGCCCCATGGCTTCCCTCGTATGCATAAAGTATGGAATCTGGAATCTCCCGCTGCATCTTTTCCGCGTATTCAAACGGGATAACCTTATCTTCTTTAGATGCCAGGATCAGCGTCGGCGCCTTTATCCGCTTCAGATCACTGGTAAGATTCACCCGGGAGACCTCTCGTAGCGTCTCGATCGCGACATGCGGTTCGCCGCGGGCCACCAACTGCTTGTTCCACTCTGTGATTGCCGGTTCCGAATCGTCTGCCAATCGGCCTGAGAACGTCTCTGCAAAAGCGGGCATGCCTTCTTGCGTTATGAACTCGGCGACTGCATCTATATCCGTCAAGCGGGTCGGTTCGCTCCTCGTTGCCCAGAGCACAAGGGATTTCGTGCGCTGCGGATACGAGAGTGCGAACATCTGGGCAATAATGCCGCCAAAAGACTGTCCCAGCACGTGGGCTTGTCTGACGCCGACTATATCGAGAAGGGCAACGATATCCCTTGCATATTCTTTCAGAGCAAACCCGTGAGTCGATTTTGATGAATGCCCGAATCCCCGCAGGTCGGGAACGACGACCACGAAATCACGCGAAAAGAATGGTGTCTGACGCACCCAGCTTTCCTTGCAGCCCATCCACCCGTGCAGGAGCACAAGGTGCTCCTTTTCCTGTATCCACGGATCGGTGAAGTCGGCCAGCAGATAGCTGAGTTCGATCCCGTTGACGGAAGCCTTCAGCATTTATTTGTCTCAGAGCCCGAATCAAAGAACACCATGTCCGCAGACACGGTGCAGGCTATTGTAGCGTATCCGAAATCTATTTGCAAATAGAGGAGGCTCGCCCCCTTTTTCTCATAGGTATCTGTCTGTTTTCGACTTGGCTTTTTGATCTTGCGATGGCTGTGGAGAACGGCAAACAAGCCTTCCCTGAAGCAAATGGATTGGTGGTGTTCAACGATCTGAAACAGGAATCGGTATTTTTATGAAAGAGTTGATTGAGTATTTTTTTGAGCACCCACATTTCTGCGCCCAAAGTGTCCAAAATGTAATCACTTTTCGGAAGGAAAATCCTCTTTCTCCCTGCGATTTTTGTATCCCATGTCCCATCCTCTTGCCCCTGATGATGTTATGGTTTTATATGAAAATTGTCGTTGTATGGCACAATCATTGCCTTCCAATCTGTCTGAATCATTTGATCTGACATTGGCAAGAATATGTAAAGGGGTTGTTCAAGATGTATAGCAGGGTATGTGTCGCTAAAACGGAAAAAAGACATGAGGGGATGCGTTTCAGCGTTCACTCCCGGCAAGGTGCTTTCTCCGGTTGGAAGGGGCTCCATTTTGAAGAGTTGGTCTTGTTGTTTGGCGGTCTTCGGAGAATCCGTGGTTTTATGTCATGCTGTCGCCGGTTGTTGACATTTCGGCCTGTTGCCATAATTTCGGGCCTATTGATTGCCTGCTCCATTCTCTTTCCGACTTCTCGTATGGCAGATATTGGCCCGGTAGCCGAAGCGGCGCAAGAGACATTTCCTCGACTTGTCGCTCTCCGGAGCGCCAATGTCGATCCTGAAGCGCCGAGCTTTTCCAGGAAAGCCCTGAGTTCGGGTGACGCATATAATGCAAAGCAGGTCCGCGATCTATTGTCGTCGGTCGAGACCGCTCTGAAAAGCGAGAACATCGACTCGCTCATGGGACTGATGGACGGCACCGACCGTCGTTTTGCAATACGTCAAAAAGCGAAGGCGAGACTGCTTTTCCGCCAATTTGACAGGATTTCCGGTGCATATTCGGATGTGCAGGTCCAAATATTGAATGACACCGAACTCGCAGTCAGTCTTTACTGCAAAGTGCAAGCGGACCGCACCAAGGACGGACGCACAATGATGCTTTTTGATGGAGTCCAGAACCTGACTATCAAGAAAACCGCTGACACATCCTGGAAGATATGTGCGATTGACTGATTTGGCGCTATTATGATTCTCTTGCTCCGCATCGCTCAAATCTTTCGTCCTTTATGGGTGCTTGGTCCGACCCCGTATTCCTTCAGAAACCTGAGTTCTATATGACAGGGTTCGAGCCACTCTCCAGAACGGTCTTTCCGGCAAGGCGTCCTCCGACAGATGTCTAAATCTGTATCTTCCCATTAATAAAAGCCTTACAACGTATTTGTTCTACCGGCAGGAACATAGGCATACTTCTCTTTCTGGTTGCGGAAAAGAACAACAGCGGGATTGTTGAATGCTCATAAAATGGCAGTCTCCAGGCATTTATCGACACATTGTACGAAATTTGTCACTTCGGGGAAAGGAAAGTGCATCTATAGGAATGCCCAGAGGCCGTGCGGCACCACGTATCCTATTGGTGTACAAGGGGTAATCACCGTTAGGTATCCGAATACATGGCACGGCACAATTATTGCTCGGCTTGATGGTGGTTTGGTGTGTGATATCGCTTGTTGCCACACATGAAAGGCATTATGGATAGCCTGGTAGGATTGACAATAGGAAATTTCCAGATCATTGAACTTACCGGACGCGGCGGGATGTCATCCGTGTATCTGGCCGCGGACAGGGATCTGGAGCGCAGCGTCGCGTTGAAAATTCCTCATACAAGGTTCATCGATGATGCCGACTTTGTCAAGAGGTTTCGGCGTGAAGCCAAGGCAATGGCAAGGCTGCGCCATCCGAATATTGTTCAAATATACAGCGTCGGCAATCACGGAGAGATGCCGTTCTTTGCCATGGAACATATTCATGGTGAGGCCCTTTCCACAACCATCAAAAGAGATGGAGCGGTCAGTGTCGATAAGGCCCTGAATTACATTGTTCAAATAGCGCGTGCCATCGAGTATGCCCATAAGATGGACGTCATCC
The DNA here is from genome assembly GCA_964482745.1 of uncultured bacterium. Classification (GTDB taxonomy): domain Bacteria; phylum Abyssobacteria; class SURF-5; order SURF-5; family SURF-5; genus CAYZZY01. The sequence goes on along the minus strand of CAYZZY010000032.1, from coordinate 10,925 downwards.
ATAGAGACATAAAACCGGCGAATATTCTTGTTGATTCCTCGGAGCGCGTGCTTGTCACTGACTTCGGGGTCTCGAAGATGCTCTCCGACGATGTAACACAAGACACAATGGGCTTTGTGGGAACCCCTCAGTATATGTCCCCGGAACAATGCGGACAGGGAACCCTCGATCACAGGACCGACATCTATTCTCTCGGGGCCGTGTTCTTCGAGCTGTTGACCGGCCAGCCGCTATTTGCATCCAACTCGCCTGCCGAGACAATCAAGAAGCAGTTGTTTGATGCGCCGGAGTTTCCCGACGAGGCGAAGAATGAAATACCGGAAAAGATTCAGGCCATTGTGTGCAAAATGCTGGCAAAAAACCCGGAAGATAGATATCCCGATATTCCGATGTTTCTGCATGAATTAGACAGGTTTAATCGCGAATGTGATAATCCCACCTTTGATGAATCCGGCAATGGGCTCACGCGGATAAACGGAACACGGAAAACAAAGGATTTTATTACAAACGTCAAAGGGCGCCGAACGCGCTGGCCTGTTTTCGCGGTCTCAGGCATAGCCGCCGTCTGCCTGCTGGTGCTTTTGACCTCTTTCACGCTCAACAACGGAAGCGGTTTACGACTTGGATCGAGAGAACCTCATGTCCCCATTAAAGAAGCCACGGATATTACCGCTTCCCTGCCTCCGGTAGATACGCCGGATAACACCGTGAAACCGGTTGCAGAATCGAAGCCGGAACAATCGGTCTCTCATCCGGCGGTCGATCCCGAAGAAATTCCTCCCGCTCAGGCCTCTGATCCCATTATGGAGCAGGGGCAGGAAGCCATTGTTGCCCCGGTGACACCGAAAAGGATAGAAGTAGCCTCGATACCGCCGGGAAATCGCCCCATACTTGCGATCGCGTCCGAGGCTGAAGCGGCGGAAGTGCCGAAATTGACTCAAATGGTGATTGATTCCAAACCGTCTGGCGCCCGGGTGTTCCTGGATTCAACGCCCCGAGGCACAACGCCTCTGACGCTGTCTGATGTTAACGTCGGCAGACGAATGCTTGCCATGAAGATTGAAGGTTATCCCGACTACTCCGGTGAGGTCATAGCCGATGTTTCGAATCCCCCGGAAATTTTCTATGATTTTGAAGCCGCAAAAGAGGCTTTGATTCCCAGGGGATCTCTTTCGATAGATTCCGAGCCGACAGGCGCAGCGGTGTATATGGATGGAGAAAAAAAAGGTAATACTCCGCTTGAGCTTTCAGGGATACGGGCGGAAAACTATACGATCGAATTAAAGCATGAAGGATATGAGAGCCTCCAGAAACAGATTACGCTCGAAGCGGATGATAACCTTCGGCTATCATTAAATCTTGTCGAGAAGCCCAAGTTTGGCGACCTCAGTTTCGCCTCGAATCCTGCAGGTGCAGAAGTATTGGTAAATGGCGCTTATAAAGGGAAGACGCCGCTCATTCTTCGCCGGCAGCCGGTCGGCAAATATGAAGTGCTGGTGCAAGCGGAGGGATACGAACCGATCCGGAGCGAGGTTGCCTGCGAAAAGAATGCCATCAAAGGCTTGGAAATATCCCTTAAAATGACTCCTCAATTTGAAGCTTTGCAGCATGTTAATGCCGGAGACAAATATATGGAAGACGAGGATTTTGAGAAGGCGATCTCTGAGTATGAATACGCTCTCTCTCTCGATTCGCAGGCGCCGGCATATCTTCAGAAACTGGGAGATGCCAGGCGTTCGCTTCTTGATGTGCAGGTGCAGGATATCCTCCTTTCCTATCGACTTGCTTACGAACGAGAGGATACGACACTGCTCTCTTCCCTCCTGGAGCAGGCCGATCCTGATTTTGTAGCCGTCCAGGTTTCAAATGCGGATCGACTGTTTCAGGAATTTGAAAACATCGCAGTCAAGCTCTCAAATGTAGAGATTGTATCTAACGGCCGGAACGAAGTGGCCGTGGAACTTCGTCTCAAAATCAATGCCGCATTCGCGGAAACGGGTGTGGTTGTGCCATTATTGGATGCTGACCAGAGGATCACTTTGCGAAGGCTTGCGGAGGGCACTTGGAGACTATGCGCGATAGAATGATGATTCGGGTTTTTTCTCGTTCGGAAGGCCACCGGTTCCTTTTTGCGACCGGTTTCTTTCAATGTCTTCTCATCTTTCTTCTGGCTACTGCGGCCTTATTCATCAGGGCCTTGGACGTACAGGCCGAAGGGCTTCATCCTGAAGCCTTTGCCGCTACGGTAGGATCGCGATCCGGCAATGAAATCGGCCTGAACACAGAACCCGGGATTGAGTTCGGGCGCCAGGAGGAACTCTGGGTCTATCAGAAGCGCGATGCGATCCAGATCGGCGGCGTAACCGTTAAAGTGAATTGGGCCCGTATCGGCAAGATGCGGATTGTTTCCTTTGATGCAGAGTCGGCCACCGCAATGATCGTAGAGGAAGATCCTGATTCGGCCATCGACGTCGGCAACGAAGTTGGACGGCTCCCGAACACTCCACCGAGAATAATCTCCATCGAATCTGATTCTTTGAAAATAAGGCCAAAGCATGAGGTCAACATATTTGTGAGGGCGGAAGATGATGAAGGGGATACCCTGATATATTTCGCCCAGGCGGCCGACGGGAAACTGCTCCACTCCGGCGATCAATCGCCCGTTATGCAGTGGGTTGCTCCGGAGGGGGCGGGCGCCTACGAAATCGCAATCCGCGTGAGCGATGAGAAAGGTGGCATCGTTCATGGAAAGATTGTCATAGAGGCGCTTCCGGTGTCAGCCAAAGATCCATACACGCTTGCGGGGGTCATCGGTGGCGACAGGGATGATGCATGGCAACTCGGCGCGGCGACCGATATAGACACAGACGAGCGAGATAACATGTGGGTGGTCGACGGCGAGAAAAAGCTATTGCGAATAACCAGCCCCACCGGCGCCGAACTCGGTGCGATCGATCTCAAATATGGCAGGTCGGCCTTCGGTGTCGCCCCTTCCAGCCTGTGTTTCACCGACGAAGGTCTCATACATGTACTCGATGTTTCACATAAAGCGCTCGACAGGCTGGACAAAAAGGGCAAATCCCTGGATTCGGTCTTTGACAATTCCAATCGAAAGGGCTTCCTGCTTGAGTCGCCTTCCGATATTGAATCGACAGAAAACGGCGACGTCTTGGTCACTGATTTTGCCGCCGGACATGTCGTGACGATTGATAAGAATGGGCGATTTGTGCTTCTCTTTGCAGGCCAGGGTACTGGGAATGGCCAGTTGCTGAGTCCGGTGTCGATCTCCACCAACGAGTATGGCGATATCTATGTGCTCGACGCAGGCAAAGGGGAGATCGTCAAGTTTGATCGCCACTTCCGCTTCCATGCAAGTTATCGATGTCCCCTGGAGGGCCTGACAGGAAAAATCCTTGTCGACACCCGAAGCGACTCGATTTTCATACTTGATGGCACGACGGGAAGTGTCAGAAAGCTTGAAGACGATGGCAAACTCAAACCCCTTATAGCACCAATTGTGGGAGAAGATCTGAGCGGTCCGAGTGCCACGTCGATGGCGGTCCGATCCAGTGGTCACATCCTGATCGGCACCGAGAACGCGAGCATCTGGGAATTTGACGCAAACGGTAATCTCCGGGGCATTCTGGGCGAAGAGAACATCGGCAATGTGCCGAGCATTGCCGCGACGGACGACGGGGATCTGTTCGTGCTTGATAGTTCGGCAATCCAAGTCAAGAGGTTTGACCGGCACCGCTGGCTGATAGCGAGGTTTGGCGAAAAGGGCATGTATGAAGGCCAATTTCAGGTTCCGGCACGCATTTGTGTGGACGGCGAAGGCAATTCCTATGTATTTGACAGCCGGAAAAGGTGCATCCAGAGGTTTACCGCCACCGGAGTATTCGATAAGCTCCTTCCGGTTGGGGAGGAAGTGGCTGGAAGTCTGAACGATGCCGTTGACATATACATAATGAGGGACGGCACACTCTTTGTCCTGGACGAGAAGAGGAAAGCTGTGTTCATCCTCTCACGCGATGGGGAACTATTGAAAATTGTGCCTTTCACGGCGTCGGGATCGCGCTCGAGCAAGCAGATAAAGCGGCCCGTGGATGTCGCAGTGGACGAAGAGGGGACAATATATGTCTCTGATCCATCGCAATATGCTGTGCATAAATTTGACGCCGAAGGGAAGCGAATTGGGGAACTGGGAGGAAAGGGTCAAGAGGCCGGGCAATTCGGCAAGATAGTGGATCTCGCCGTTGACGGGCGCGGCTTTGTATATGTGCTTCTTAAGGATCGACGTGTTGTCGCAACATTCGACAAGGATGGCAAATTCATTATGGAGATTCCGCTGGCTATAGGCGATAACACTTCACTCAAGAGTCCCGAGGTGATTACTGTCGACTCTTTTGGGAGCCTGTATGTCTATGATGGCTACTATAGGGCCGTGTTCAAATTTATGCACTAGCGTGCTTATTTCCTAAGAACCCGGGAGGAGACCTTCTTCAACGTCCTCCACAATCCCAATGTTTTTATCATTGTGCCGTCCGGATCATCCGTCATTAACATGGAAGCTCAAAGGAATTTGTGCATGAAGTATTTAATTTTATCCCATTTTGCGGGTGCGCGCTGATCATGCTGTTGACTTGAAAAATGGGCTCTCATGCGATAAAATATCGTTCACGCGAGGGCATATGACGTCCGATCAAGTGTGAGATGTCAATATGCTTAAGGTGAGGTTGTATGGTCGAAAGAAAAACCTTAGTCGATTCGTCGAACCCGAATAGTACCTCCCAGGAAAAGCGACCCAGCTTGATAGTACTGGCCGGGCGCGATTTCGGGCGGCAGTATTTCCTTACTGAAGGGGAGGCCCTGATTGGGCGCGGCGAGGAATGCACTGTCCGGCTTCATGATGCCCGCGCCTCAAGGGCTCATACGAAAATTGTCGGCGCCGGTGGGCATGGGTCAGAACCGTATTTCAAGGTTATCGACCTTGGCAGCACCAACGGAACATTCCTGAATGACAAACGAATCGGGGAAGCCGTTCTCACTGAGGGGGACAGACTCCGCATCGGATATACCGTTTTCAAGTATGCGGTCCGCGACATCGTAGAGATTGAATTTGACAATAAGATTTACCGGATGGCCACAACTGATGCGCTTACCGGACTCCTGTCACGCGAGTACTTTCTCCAACAATTTAGCGATATTTTCCACAGGTCCGAACGCTATCAGCGTCCTTTCTCATTCATGATGGTTGATATAGATGACTTCAAGTCCGTGAATGATACATACGGACATCCTGCAGGCGACAGGGTCCTCGAAGGGATCGGCCGAATGATTATGGAGGTCATTCGGCATGAAGACGTTGCCGCCCGCTACGGCGGCGAGGAGTTCACAATCCTTTTGCCGGAAACCGGTCCCGAGGATGCCCGGTATCCCGCCGAAAGGCTTCGGAGGAGCCTCGAAGCTTTTCAGTTCAAGGCCGACAATAAACGTTTCTCCACAACGGTAAGTATTGGTATCGCCGGATACCCGAATTGCGCTTCCACCATGGATGAACTGGTGAGCAAAGCCGACAGCGCGCTCTATGAGGCGAAAAAGGCAGGCAAGAATGATGTTCGGGTATTCCAGGCCGCTGCAGAGCAATAGATACCCAATAATCTATCCGGGGAATCGAGATGGCGGCGCCGCTCCGCGAACTGGTGCTTAATGAAGCCCGCGCATATGCCGTTTTTGCAAACGGCCGGCTGAGAGACCACCGTTTTGCAATTTCGCTGGTCTGCGAGGAGTTGCCGGACCTGAGATTCAATCGCACTTATGTCCTCGAGCCGGCAAACCTTACCTCAGAATCTCTCGAGGAAATATCGAGAGAATATTTCTCTGTCCGGCTGCCTCTCCGGCTGGACATCTTCCTTCCCATACCGGGCGAGATCGAGTCGCTCATGGAACGCAAGGGCCTCGTGTTGACAGAAGATTATGCCTCCGAGATGGTCCTGAGCGAATCATCCACCGCGCTGAGAGCGAATCCCGCCGTCAGGATCGAAGAGTTGACCGAGCCTCACCTGGACGCATTTCTCAGGATAATGCTCAAAGGATTGGACGCACCTTCCGATATGGTTGCCACCCTTCGCTCCATCTTCAGGCGCACAGCGCGCCGGGCGCTTGAGCACAGGGGGGCGATGCTCTATCTGGCATTTTTGAACTCCGAGCCGGTCGGCACGCTCTATGTCTTTTCCCAGGGCGGTGTCGCTGGAGGATATAATCTGGCGGTTGTGGAATCCGCTCGCAGGCAAGGCATTGCGACCACATTGATCCTCAAGGCGATTGAGGATTCCCGGGCCGCGGGCCACAGCGCACTCTGCATGCAGACACGTGTCGGCTCGTTTCAGGAGAGATTCTTCGAGCGACTGGGATTCTCCACGGTCGCTCGCCGCAAGAGGGCCGTCCAAAAAGATGATTAAGCGTTTTCCTATCTGAAGTTCGGCAGATGCTTCGCGTGGGCTGTCAACAATTCGTCCAGCATTGCGTCAAGGTCGGTGCAATTCCGGCTCAGAGGGTCACGCCCCAATACCTCACGGGCGACTGTCCGATCGCCTTCCAGCGCTGCTTTTACTACGAGAGATTGATTTTCTGCATGCGGCAGAATAAATTCCCGGAGTTTTTCAGGCAGTTGCAGCGACCCGAGTCCTTCTGCGGCGTCGGGCCTGAATGTGCCCAGGGTCTCGACAACCGCATTCTCCGGGAGGTTCGTTATCTGTCCCGCATTTGGCAGGTTTACCACATCGACAAACGAAGTATCTTTGCCGGCAAGCGCCGCAATGATATCCGAGATCGCCTCACTCGATTTCTTCGCTGGAAGAGGGAAGTTCCCCTCGAGCATTCCGTGCGCGTAAGCGCGCAGCGCCGCTCCCCATGAATCTCTTCGCTCCGCTATCGATGTCGGCTTGATTCCATAACGCTGCTCTGCTTCGACGGTGTCCTTAAGATAACAATCGAAAAACTCGGCGATGTGTCTGTCCCCAGCGGCGGGAAGATATCCATATTCCACAAAAAGTTCAAGCTTGAGTTTGGCCCAGTCAATAAGAGAGGGGGCGAACATCTCCTTAGATACCAGGTCGTCCACTTCGAAAGGAGTGGGGTTTTTCATCCACTCGCGAAGCATCTCGAAGCCGTCGCGCCCGCCTATCTTGAGATTCAACAGCCATATGAAATGATTGATGCCCGCCACTTCATATTCAATAGGGATATCCTCTGAGATTTTCAGCATGCTCTTTACTATATGCAGCACACCCTGCAGTTCATGGCAGAGTCCAATTGTTTTTACCTTAGTCGCCTGGTTTATCGCAAGGCAGAGAGTGGCCATCGGATTAGTGATATTTACCAGCCACGCCTTCGGACACAGTTTCTCCATCCTTTTTGCGATTCCCACTTGCACGGGAATACTCCTGAGTGCCCTTGCAAGGCCGCCCGGGCCTACCGTATCGCCCACCGTCTGGATGACACCATACTTTAGCGGGATCGTGAGGTCTTTCTCCATCGCGTTGAATCCCCCGGTGGAGATGCTGACGATCACGAAGTCTGTCCCTTCCAGTGCCTCGGCTTCGTCGGATGTTGAGCTTATCGTGCAATCCGATTTTTTGTCGGCAATCATCTTCTCGCCGAGAGCGTGAATTGTCTCCAGGGGCTCCTTCGCCAGATCTTCAAGTATTATGTGGCTTCCGTTCAGGTCTGGAGTCAACAGAATATCATTGATTATTGTGGGACCCCAGTTGTAACTGCCGCCTCCGATTATCGTTATTCTTGGTGGCACGGTCTTCCTCCCCCGTATCGGCATGCTTTCTGTTTTGTTTTTTTCACCTCTCCCTGGCCTAAAAAGATGAGGTGCGTCTGGATTATATCCCACGTACAAAAAGAAGTAAAGCTCATTGCTTTATGTTGCCCGTTTTTTTCCATGGATCGCGTGCTCTGGTCTGTCCCTATGCACAGGCGATCATCTCAATCTTGCAAAATAGTCGCTCAGACTGTACGATTATGGGAGTGGGCCGAAGAACGCGGAAGATCATCTGCCGGCGCAGCAGGTCGGAGAAAGCGAGAGAGCGATGCATCGACATGGCCGTAGTATTCAAGCGTACGCATATGGGTTTTTCCTCCTTGCGCTGTTGCCGTTGTTGGCGGGCGGCTTCATGGGTTGCACTACCGGGGATGGTGTCTCAAACGGGAGAGGGAATCCGCTCGTGCTTGAGCCCGCTGAGCTTCCCGGATTCAATCCTCGCAATCTGCCGGCCGGCGAGTATGTTTTCGGAGATGAACGAGAGTGGCGGGAGTTTTGGCAGAAGCGACACAACGACCCCGTGCCGAAGATCGACTTCGAGAGATTCACTATAGTCATTATTTCCCTCGGGCATAAACCGAATCCCGGATACTCCGTTGAAATAACAGGCGCGATGGAATATAAAGGAGAAGTTGTTGTAAATGTCGCCGAGCGCCTTCCGTCGCTTGGAAAGATGTATGCCCAGGTTATTGTTTATCCGTATGACGCCGTCCTCGTGCCGGTCACCGGCAAGCGAATATCATTTGTGTCGTCAAGGGCGTAGGCATGAAGTGAATCTTGCCAGTAGCTATGGGTGTCTCGATGTCATCTTGAACGGTTTAGGCTCGAATCGAATTCGGGTCTGGCGTCGGAATTGGGTATAGCCTCAAGCTGCGCATGCGCGCCGGAGGCTACCGCGTGAATGTTTTCCCTTCATTCCGGATTTGACGCAGGACCCCGATGGCCTCTTCGATATTTGCTCCCGCGATGAATCTTTGCGCCGTTCGCGTCATTATCGATCTTGCTTCACGGATGTGACGCTTGGAACCATAAGAGATGGATTCCCTCTCCATGTCGCCGGGAATCCAAGGCTAAAACCATGTGGACCCATGATGTTATGGACTGCGAAACTGTAACAAGGGATACTCTTTCCGGCAATACCAAATCTCCCGAATAAAACCTTTTCCCGTTAGCCGACTCGGTTGACCAGTCCTCAAAGAGTATGGTAGAATTACCTGCGTAAATCGAGTGATCCTTCAGGGATATGCGGATTTTTGATCATGTTTTTGGCGGCGCAAAAGAGGATTTCGGCAATTTTGGCGTCGATATCCATCATTTTTATTTTTTTCATTCTTGTCGTTTCAAGGAGTGATGCTGCTCCGTCCGATCCCCGGACATTGGTTGTTGCCGCTCACCCAAACCACCCGCCATACGAACACTACAATCCCCTTAAGCGCAAATTCGAGGGATTCAATGTGGACGTCCTCAATGCGTTGGCGGACCACATGGACATGAAAGTTGACTATCGCCAAATGAGCACAATGGGCGGAATAGCTGCACTTCGTGCAGGGCAAGTTGACGGGGTTCTTGGCGTAGCCTACAGCATCGAACGCGATGAGTATCTGGATTTTACGAGCCCGATATGCACGATCTCGGATATCATGTTCGTGCGTGAGAATACGCGTGATATAAATAGCATTGTAGACCTGGAGGGCATGACTGTCGCCGTCGACCAGGACGATTTTATTGGAGAAGTCCTTCAAAGGGGCAAAGGCGTTCATATTGTCCCCAATGTATCCTATGAGGCGGCGCTTAGTCTGCTTGACCGGGGCGACGTTGCAGCTTTTGTCGGCAGCCAGCTAACAGGCCAGTACATCATTAACAGGCAAAGACTTAACAATATTAAGATCGTGGGATCGCCGATCCATCAAGTCGGATACTGTATTGCGGTCAGTGAGGGCAACCGCAGTTTGATGTCCCGGTTTGAAATGGCGCTTGCAACCATCAAGGGGAACGGCGAATATGACCGGATTGCCGAAACATGGTTTGGAGAGAATCTGAGGAAAGACCGACCGATAAATCGGCTTTTCTTCTGGCTGGCGGCCGCGGTCGTCAGTATCTTCGGTTTTGCGGGCTGGATTATTAATCGAAGGTTGAGGCGAAAAGTTGAGCTGGGAGCAAAAGAGCTTGCAGAGAGTCGAACCCGCTTCAAATGGAAAACCGATGAATATATGTCATTGTTCGAGGGCGCTAACGACGCAATATTTATCATCAGGCCGTCGGATGGCCGTTTCCTCGAGGTCAATCGCAAGGCGGAGGAGTTGACCGGCTACAGCAGGACCGATCTGTTGAATATGTCCATGAGAGATATTCACCGGCCCACCGATGGCCCGAGAGTGGACAAGCGCCTTGACCAGATAGTCTCGGAAGGATCGGCTGGTTTTGACGATGCGCCCATGCTTCGAAAGGACGGCTCGATCGCGCATGTCGATATCAGCGCAAGCCTCATCGAGTATTCCGGCAGGGAAGTGATCCAGAGTTTCTTGCGCGATGTCACCGAGCGGAGATTGCTTGAGAAACAGGTTGTCCAGACAGGGAAACTCGCTTCCATCGGGACGTTCACTGCGGGACTTGCCCACGAGATACGGAACCCGCTGAATTCCGTAAACCTCCAGTTGCTGTTGCTCGAACGACGAATACTGAGCGGATCGATAGATTCTGAATCAGAATCGCTGCACCTCATCAATATCGTCCGCGAGGAGGTCTCGCGTCTGGACAATCTGGTCACCGAGTTCCTGTTTTTCGCAAAACCTCAAAACCTCGATTGCCATCCGTGCAATATTCATCGGATTCTCGACGATGTCTTTGCTCTTTTCCATGCCCGAATGGCACAAAACAGCATAGCCCTTGAACGCCGATATGTGGACAATCTGCCGCTCCTTTCGGTCGACGAGGAGAAAATGAAACAGGCTTTTATCAATATTGTGCAAAACTCTATCGAAGCAATGACGGACGGCGGGCAGTTGCTGGTTTCAACACAGGTGATCAAGAAAAAGGTGTGTATCACGATTGAGGATACGGGTGCGGGTCTGCCCGAGGAAGATATCAATAACGT
>CAYZZY010000031.1:0-17323 GCA_964482745.1 uncultured bacterium | reverse complement strand
TGCGTGAACCCTTGATTTCTTTGGATCAAGACCTCAGGGTGGTCACCGTCAGCCGCTCCTTCTATGAATTCTTCAAGGTAAAGCCTGAAGAGACCGTGGGGCAGCTTATCTATGACCTGGGCAACAAACAGTGGGATATCCCCAAGCTGCGGGAACTGCTGGAAACCATCCTTCCCGAAAAGACCAGCTTTGACAACTATGAGGTTGAACACGATTTTGCCACCATCGGCAGGCGCACAATGCTTTTGAATGCCAGGCAGATTGAACGGGGGATGGGCAAGGAACGGATCATCCTTCTGGCTATCGAGGACATCACCGCGCGCAAGAAGATAGAAGCCGGCCTGGAAAAGACCCGAAAAGAACTGGAGGCCAGGACCACCGAGTTGCGCGAGGCCAAGCACACGGCCGAAGAGGCAACCAAAGCAAAGAGCGATTTCCTGGCAAACATGAGCCATGAGATCCGTACACCGATGAACGCTGTCATCGGCATGTCCCACCTGGCGCTTAAGACGGACCTGAGCAGCAAGCAGCGTGACTATCTGAACAAGATACAGTCGTCGGCCCATTTACTCCTGGGGATAATCAACGACATCCTGGATTTCTCCAAGATCGAAGCCGGCAAGCTGGACATGGAGTCGGTGGATTTCGATCTGGACGGCATCCTGGACAACCTGGTGAATGTCGTCGCGGTGAAAGCGCATGAAAAAGCAGACATTGAGGTCCTCTTTAGGACGGCTCCGGATGTGCCGCGGTTCCTGGTCGGCGATCCCTTGCGACTGGGACAGGTCCTGATCAATCTGGCCAACAACGCGATCAAGTTCACCGATTCGGGAGAAATCGTCATCTCCACCGAAGTGGATACAGCGAATGACAAGCAAGCGACACTAAGGTTTTCCTTTCAGGATACGGGCATCGGCCTCACCAAAGAACAGGCGTCCAGACTCTTCGAGGTGTTCACCCAGGCGGACACTTCTACTACCCGCAAGTATGGCGGCACCGGACTCGGTCTCACGATATGCAAACACCTGGTGAACATGATGGGCGGAGACATAGAGGTGGAAAGCGAGCCCGGAAGAGGCAGCACGTTCAGCTTTACCGCCGTCTTCGGTCTCGGCAAGGAAAAGATCAAGAAGCGTTTCGCGCCTCCTCCGGATCTGCTAGGCATGAAGGTACTGGTCGTGGATGATAATGCCATCTTTAGGGAGATTATGCAAAAGATGCTCGAGGAGCTGTCCTTCGAGGTCACGCTTGCGGCTTCGGCCGAGGAGGGGCTGACGGAGCTGGAGAACGCCTCGCCGAATCAACCGTTCGAGCTAGTGTTAATGGACTGGAAGATGCCGGGAATGGGCGGCATTGATGCCTCCGACCGGATCAAGAACAATTTCGATATCGTCAAGATCCCAACGATTATCATGATGACCGCCTACGGCCGGGAAGACGTCATGCGCCGGGCCGAGGAGGCAGGCGTCGACGGTTTCCTCCTCAAACCGGTGAGTGCGTCGGTCCTGTTCAATAGCATCATGGAAGCCTTCGGGCAAGATGTCGTCGAGGAAGATCGGGTGGCGGCAAAGGGAGCCGCCGAGGTCGAGGGTCTGGATCGTATCAAGGGCGCCCGGATACTCCTGGTGGAAGACAACAAGATCAATCAGCAGGTGGCTAAAGAGATCCTTGAGGGAGCCGATCTGTCGGTAACGGTTGCAAATAACGGCCGCGAGGCCGTCGACGCGGTGGTAAAGGAGGAGTTCGACGGGGTGTTGATGGATATCGAGATGCCGGAGATGGATGGACTCGAGGCCGCTCGGACCATCCGCCGCAATCCTCGATTCAAGGAACTTCCTATTATCGCCATGACCGCCCACGCGATAGCGGGAGACCGGGAAAAGAGCCTCGAGGCCGGCATGAACGAGCATGTGACCAAGCCCATCGACCCGGCCCATCTCCTCTCGACTCTGACCAGATGGATAAAACCCGGAGAGCGACACGTTCCGGCGCGTCCACGCGAACCGGCAGGCAAGGAACAGCTCACGGATGATACCCGGCAGTTGCCCGATCTGCCTGGGATCTCGTCCGAGACCGGTTTGGCCAGGTTGGGCGGCAATATGAAGCTTTACAGGGAACTCCTGACTGAATTCCGCCGCGATTATTCGGATGTCGCCGAACGCATAAGAGAGGCATTAGGAAGCAGAGATCAGGAGTCGGCTCAACGCCTTGCTCATACAGTGAAGGGCGTATCAGGCAACATCGCAGCCGAGGAGCTCCATGAACGGGCCGGCGAGTTGGAATCCGCAATACGGCACCAAGACTCCGACGAAATCGAGTCGCTCGTGGACCGTTTTTCGGAAGCCTTGAGCATTATTATGGACTCACTGGAGATCCTCTCGAAGGATGAGAAGGAATGTGATCAAACCGTTGTTTCCCGTACTCCGCAGTCTCTGGCGAGGCTTCCTCGTGAACTCGTGGACCAGATGCGTGAGGCCACAATCAGTGCTGACATAGATCAACTGGCAGAGCTTTTAGAGCGAGTGGGCGAACACGACACCCAACTTGCCAAAGTCCTGCGAGACCTTGCCGATCGATACGAATACGAAGCGCTGCTGGAGATGTTCGAGGATGGAGGTGAGGAATAACGTGAATGAACCTCTGGATAACCTGAAAGCGGCCGATATACTCGTCGTCGACGACACCCCGGCCAATCTCAAAATGCTCTCGAGCATGCTCAAAGACCAAGGCTACAAAGTGCGGCCCGTTCCCAGCGGCAAGCTTGCCTTGAAGGCGGCGGACAGCAGTTCACCGGATCTGATCTTGCTGGACATCAATATGCCTGAGATGGACGGATACGAGGTTTGTCAACGTCTAAAGGAAAGCGAGACGTTCCGAGATATTCCCATCATCTTCATCTCTGCCCTTACTGAAACGATAGATAAAGTGAAGGCCTTCAGCATGGGCGGCGTCGACTATATTACAAAGCCTTTTCAATTCGAGGAAGTGCGGGCAAGAGTGGCGACTCATCTCAAACTCCGCGATGCCCAAATCAGGCTCGAACAAAACAACCAGAAGCTTCACGAACTGAACCAGAACCTGGAAAGAGCGCAGGAGTTACTCTCGATAGCATTCCAGCGCTACATGAGCAGCCAATTGCTGGAGCGAATTCTGAAGAGTTCCCAACCTGTCTCGCTCAATGGAGAAAAGAAGGAAGTTGCCGTATTGATGTCGGATATCCGCGGCTTCACAACATTAGCCGAGAATATGGCTACCGAAAAGCTTGTCAAGTTCCTTAACCAATATTTTGAAGCTATGATCGATATCGTTCTCAAGAATGAAGGCCTTCTCGACAAGTTCATGGGCGACGCCGTGCTGGCCCTCTTTGGCGCCATCTATTCCCACGAAGATGATCCTCTGAGGGCGGTCATGGCAGCAATCGAGATGCAGGAAATGGTAAGAGAGCTAAACGCGAAATGGTCAGAAGAAGATATGCCCCAGATAGAGATCGGCGTAGGAATATCGACAGGAGAGATTATTGTGGGCAACATAGGCTCCGACCAGAGGATGGAATTCACGGGCATCGGCCAGGATGTCAATTATGCCCAGCGCCTCGAACAGATGACAAAACAACTACCGGCCAATATCCTCATAGGCGAAGCAACCTATGGGAAGGTAAAAGAACATGTAGTGGTCGAGAAATTCGGCCCGTTCCAGATCGGTGGGAAAAAAGACCCCGTAGCGGTCTATGGGGTCTTGGGACTCAAGCCTTGAGATTGATGACGTTCGACGGTGGCTTTCAAAGTGATACGTATCATCTTTCCCGAAAGCTAAATTATTTCTGATTTCTCCAATACCCGCAACTTTAGCCCTCTATTCCTCACCATTTTCCTTTATACAGAAAAGCGGAGGTCCTGTTTTCAATTCTTGACGGCCCGTTGCCCGAATGCCATATTTGAGAAAGATCTGGATTCCCGCTTTCGCGGGAATGACAAAAATCCTTTAGATCCCCCACATATCATTCACCGGCTTGACCGGAGAATCTATTATGAATCGTTCGGGCAACACACCGTTCAGGCCCGATCCCAAGCTATTTTTGTTCCATGCTTAAGGCGATCCGAGCATCTCTTATTTCGGGCAAAACTTCTGCAAAATGCATCATCATATCATCGGTTGATTTTAATTCAGAAATCTGAATGCTATCCCGATTCAGTGACAGATCACACCCTGTTTCTCTTTGAATAATTCTCTCAATATTCGCCATACTCTTGTCAGCAGGATCGAATTTTACCTGTTTCATATCTTCGATATCCAGAGAACTTCTCGATGTCCCCGGAAGATAAATCGTCCCGTTGTTAAAGTCGACGGCATATGCAATAACTCCCGGAATGATAAAAAACAATAAGCCGATCCCATCCAGAATCGCAATTGCCGGATCAATCCTCCCGCTTGCCTGCCCTTTGCGTTCCGGGTGGAATATGGTCCCGCAGCCAACCAACTGCAGAATCAAAACAAAACTGATTACGACACTTAGAACTCCTGTTATACGCTTGCCCATAGTCTTCAATCTCCTGTTCTAGCCGTTGACCGGCTGCGCTATAACCGTACCCACTGGCGTTTGCTTCCGCTGTTGCCCCGTTCCCACACACATTGGGAACAACTCTTCCGCTCTCATTGACGCCGAAAGAAATTATGCCACTTCTGGTTCCGAAACGCAAGCGACAGTTCCAGAGAAATAATTCGTTGTTCGCAGTGCAGAAGAGTATTACTAGGCAACCTTATTCCCGCGTTATTCTGAAATCATCCTGCAGAAAAGCCTCGTAGACCGCTCCTCCGTCATTACGAGGGAGCCACCGTTCGCGGCAGGAGTTGATGGAACGCAATAAGTCTCTCCTGAAAACTGTCAGGGATGTGATCGATCTGGCAATGATGCTGGAAACTCAAGCTCTTGATCTTTATCTGCGATTTGCGGAAAAAGACACAAACCCGAAAATAAAGATGGTGCTACTTAGGATTGCCGATGAGGAGAAAGAACACCTGTCTGCGTTAGGCCACTAGCTGGAAGAAAAGCTATGAGCACGGTGAACCGGGTTAGAAGGAATCCCAAATCCCATTAGGGGGAGCATATTGTTGAAAGTTTTACTTTCCCCTCTTTCTGAAAGTGTAACTTTCGCCCATCCGATCGTTCAAATATCGCTCTCAGCTAGTGAAGAATGCGTTTTCTATTCTTCACTTCAAAAAAGCTGGATTCTATGCTGAGCCAATTCCTCAGTGCGTGAAAGCTGCTCACCCTTCCAAGAGAAACCTTAACCCTCTCAATCGATGAGGGTATTCCGTAAAAATGTCTGTTCTTTTTGATATAGTGTTGCATGCTGACGCCGGAAAGAGGTCAATCGAATTTAGTTGATGACCAAGACCCTGAAGCGTTTTCGAATGAGCGGCGACTACCCATGGATCGCACTGATATCGTTTGGTTGCCTAAGGAGGAGACGGGATGAAAAGGATAATAGGTTTTGCCCTTGTGATGTGTGTTCTTTGGGCCAGGTCGGCCGATGCGCAACTGCATGCCAGGGGCGACTGCAGGGGTGCGGCAGATCAGCAACCAGAACTGATTCTCATCACGGAGGGTCGCAGATCCGCGCAATGAACGACACGAAGAGAAATACTGAATATTTGACCACGAAGGCACAAAGAAAAATACTAATACACGGGTAGCCCCGATACATGGACTCAGTCGATAATGGCGCTCGGTTCTTTTTTCTTAGATTGCCGCCTCGTCGTGCTCGCCCGTCCGGATCCGTATCACTTGTTCCACGTGAGTGACAAACACCTTGCCGTCACCAAGGCGGCCCGTGCGGGCAGTAGAAACGATTGCTTCGACAACACTCTCAACCTCGCTGTCGGGCACCACTATTTCAAGCTTTATCTTCGGCAGAAATTCTATTTCATATTCCGCCCCGCGATAGAGTTCCTTGTGACCCTTCTGCCGGCCGAACCCTTTAACTTCGGTTACGGTGAGCCCCTTAATCCCGTTATTCGAGAGAGCCTCCTTGACCTCCTCAAGCTTGAAGGGTTTTATGACGGCTTCGATCCTTTTCATCTTTTCACCTCACGTGCACCTCTCAAGGAATGGCGCTTGCAAAGTCCAAATCAAGCCAGATTGCTGACGCGGGAATCCAACTCCTCGAAAGGGAAAAATATTTCGTATTCGGCCAATGCCGCCAAGGCAAGAGAATGCGTTGTTATGCCTCTTTCTTCCAGGATCCCGACAGGGTTCAATCCGCCCATGATGACCGCGCCCACCCGTCCCTGCTGCACCGGGATTTCGAGCAATGGCTGGTGTGGCCACCCTATGGCCATGAATCCTCCCAGGCCTACCTTGTCCAGTTGGCGGGCGAGTTCGATGACTTGTTCCCTGCTTTCGGACGGCAACTCCCTGAAGCTCGCGCCTATCCTGCCTGCTCCGGATTCGGTGGCGCCGGAGTAATCGGTCATACCGCTCCTGATGAATACCTCCAGGGGGTCCAGGCTGGTGCCGTCGTAATGGATAACTTCTACAAATCTGGTGGGTTTGGAATCCTGAAGTTCCAGGAGCCCGCCGAACCGCGAGTATGTCGGGATGCCATGTGCCAGCAACACGCCATTCAGCGTTATCGAGCACACGGTGCCTATCCCGACCATTCCCTCGTCTATGGTCGTATTCCCTACTCGCTCGCCTGGCGGGAACAGGGCCATCAGTCGCCCCATTCCATAGCCGGCCCTGAAAACGCTTTTTATCAGGGGGATGGCGCTTGCGAGCTGACTCTTTTCAAGCATACTAATGTTGACGACGACGGTTCCCGTGCCGGTCGAAAGGTTAAAGCTCATGCGGTAGGTCATCTGGTCGATCTTTGCCGCAAGAAAGCCGACCTTCTCTATGATTCTTGCATTCTCGAGTTCTTCCAGCCCGCGACCCGTTATGGAATGGCCTTTCCTGCCCCCGTTCCTGGTCAGGCCTTCTTCGTCGGTTGCCTGCATATAAAAGCGAACCGTGCGCTCGCTTATTTCGTGTCCTGCGGCGACGAGCCTTTCGGTGATCTTCGAGCTACCGAGCGGGCCGTTGGCTTCTCGAAGAATCCCGAGTATTGCAAGTCTCTTCTTTTCGGTCTTCTCGCTCAAATGTTTTCTTTCGTTCCACCTTTCCGACTCGCGTGTTTCACCGGCGCCCGTTGCGCGGGCTGCACGGACGGTGCGACCGGGATTACCCCAGTATCTTATCGACCTCCTCCGCGTCGATGTCAGAAACCATGGGTATGCCGCTCACCTCGGATGCCTGCGGGGTCAGCGCTGCGATGTCGTTGCGCGCTATGTGTTCAAGCGCGAATTTTCGGGAGCCGCACATGAGCTGGCGCAGCCCCTGAGCGAGACGCTCGTAATACGTGTACAACCCTATCGCCCCGGTCGGTATCCTGTCGTAATCGCGGCCGTATTCCCGCTTGAGTTCTTCCGCCGTGACAAAAATCGATTCCCTGGTGTGACCGAATCGCTCGAGGAAGATGGGCAGGTGGTTATTATCTATCGTCTTCCCGATTGTCTTGCCGACCATAGCGGCGGCAAGGGGCGCCCTCGCCATGACAATGGCCTTGCAATGCGGAGCGCAGATCGCCAGCCCCTTGAACATCTGGTCTTCCATCGTGAATCCACCGGCCAGCGCCACGTCGGGCACGTAGTCTCCCCTGGCGGCGAGGCGGTCACAGTACTTGCGCAGGAGCGACCACAGTTCCACAGTGGGCACGCCCCACTCATTCATCATTCTCCACGGACTCATGCCCGTGCCGCCACCGGCTCCGTCAACGGAGAGATAATCGATCTTTGCGATCGAGGAGAACTTCACCGCCCTGGCGAGGTCGGCCGGCCGGTAGGCGCCCGTCTTGAGCGTGACGTATTTGGCGCCGGCTTTGCGCAGTTCTTCCACCCGTGCGACAAAAGCTTCCTCGGTTACCATTCCGACGCGGGAATGCCGTTCGAACTCGGTAAACACGCCGTTTTTGAATTCCTCGATCCGGGCGGGATCCAGAGGATCGGGCAACACAATGTAGCCGCGTTTCTTCAGCAGTTGTGCCTTCTCAATATCCCGAATTTTGACCTCTCCGCCGATGTCTTTGGCCCCCTGTCCCCACTTCAGCTCGACGATCTCGATTCCAAGCTTCGCAAGAGCGTATTCCTGCGCGGCAAGACGCGTATCCTCGACGTTCGCCTGCAGTACAATGGCTCCATAGTCGTCGCGCTGCCAGTCCTTGAAGAGCTTTATGCGGCGCTCGAGTTCGGGAGAGCTGACGACCCTTCCGTTTTTGATCACCGAATTGACATCCATGCCACAGACGTTTTCGCCGATGGTCAGGATAGTCCCCGCCAGCGCCGATCCGATTGCAAGGCCGTCCCAGTTTATTGCGGCCACATTCGTGGAACCGAGCCCGCCGATTATGATGGGCAGGCGCAGCTTGATTCCCTTATCGTGACCTAGTCTGGTTTCCAGATTCACATTCGGAAAGATGGCCTTGTCCGAATCTTCCTCGATTCCGACGGCTCCCACCGCCGTGCCCATGATGTTGAAATGGGACAGATCGACCGGGTAGTCCTTCTGCGAGGCCATGGTCGTGATTCCAAACGGCTGGGGATAAATCACTTCGTGTCCCCGATATGCGCTCTTGCCGATTTCGCACATTCCGATACAGCCGTCAACGCAGGTCACGCACATACCGCTGATCGGGGTCCAATCGCCGCCGGTCCTGTTTTTCGTAAGCGTGGCAGCCGTTGCATTGTAACGTGTCAGGGTCATCCTCTATGGCTCCTTTCAAGCATTGATATCGTTCAAACCTTTGTGATTTCTTGGACCTTATCTAGTAGACTTTATGGCCTGCCGCCCCGACGCTCTCGGAGCAGCCAATGCAGACGGTACACGTCTCCACCGGCACATGGTTCTGGCATCCGCCGCAGAGACCGTTGACAAGACTGTCCGCCAGGCACGCGCGCTCGCAGACCGGGCATATCCATTCGCATCCGCCGCAGTTCCGGCATTCCTCGGGAGTGGTGCCGAATGCCGTGGCCACTCTGCGGGAAGTTCCGCGTCCGACAAACCCTATCCCTCCCGACTGCATCTGCTCCTTGCAGTACCGCACGCAGAGTCCGCACAGGATGCAGTCTTTGTCCTTTATCGTGAAACGGATTTCGTTGACGCCGAAGTTGGAAGCAAGATCCTGCAAGGTCTTCGAGGTGGGACACGTTGAGACCAAAAGCTCGATGATCATTTTGCGCGCTCTTGTGACTCTCTCGGAGTTTGTGATAATGACCTGCCCGTCGCTTGCAGGGAGCGTGCAGGAGGCCTCAAGAGACGAGCGGCTTCCCTTCACCACTTCCACCATGCACAGGCGGCAGGCGCCGTATGGCGTGAGTCCCGGATCGTGGCAGAGAGTAGGAATCACAATGCCCATATCGCGCGCGGCTTCGAGCACGCTTGTGCCTTTGTGCACCTGGACCGGTATACCGTCGATTGTGAGCTTAACCATGGTTTCCCCTTGTCATGAGACTATGACGGCCTCGAACTTGCAGTTTTCACGGCAGAGACCGCACTTGATGCAGTCCGCTTGATCGATCTTATGAGGCTCTTTCTTCTCGCCCGTTATTGCCTCGCTCGGGCAGTTTTTGGCGCACAGGCCGCAGCCGTTGCATTTTTCTTCATCTATTGTGAAGGTAATGAGCGCCTTGCAGACGCCCGCCGGGCAGCACTGTTCTTTTATGTGCGCCTCATATTCCTCGCGGAAATATCTGATGGTGGACAGAACCGGATTGGGGGCGCTGCCTCCAAGCGCGCAGAGGGACGTATCTTTTATTACGGTTCCGAGTTCTTCGAGCAACTCGATGTCGCCCTCTTTACCGTTTCCCTCGGATATACTGTTGAGGATATCGAGCATCCGGTCAAGGCCTTCCCGGCACGGCACGCACTTGCCGCAGGATTCCTCGGTCAGGAATTTCACGAAGTATTTGGCGATGTCCACCATGCAGGTGGTTTCGTCCATCACTATCATCCCGCCCGAACCCATCATTGAGCCGACCTCGGTGAGCCTCTCGTAGTCAACGGGCAGGTCTATCAGGCTCTCGGGTATGCAGCCGCCGGACGGCCCGCCGGTCTGAACGGCTTTGAATTGCTTGCCGCCGGGTATGCCGCCGCCGATTTCGTAGATTATCTCGCGGAGCGTGATCCCCATGGGCACTTCAACGAGGCCGGTGTTGTTGATTTTCCCGACGAGTGAGAATATCTTGGTGCCCTTGCTTTCGGCGGTTCCGATGCTTGAATACCAACCTGCGCCGCGATTGATGATGAGCGGCACGTTGGCCCAGGTCTCGACGTTGTTGAGATTGGTGGGCTTGCCATACAGGCCGCTCGTCGTGGTGTGGATGTGCTTGGGGCGCGGCTCGCCTGTCTTGCCCTCGAGCGAGGCCATCAGCGCGGTGGATTCGCCGCATACGAATGCGCCGCCGCCGCGCGAAACCTTTATATCGAAACTAAAATCCGAGCCGAGTATCCTCTCGCCCAGCAGGCCGTAGACCCGTGCCTGCTCCAGTGCTATGCCCAGATTCTTGACCGCCAATGGATATTCGTGGCGTACATATACATAGCCTTCGCTGCTGCCAATGGCATAGGCGCCGATAATCATGCCTTCGAGCACGCTGTGAGGGTCTCCCTCCAGCAAACTCCTGTCCATATACGCGCCGGGATCGCCCTCGTCGGCGTTGCAAATAACGTAGCGGGTTCCGTTCCTGGAAGGAGCGTTTCGGCAGGACTCCCATTTTCTGCCGGTTGGGAAGCCGCCGCCGCCCCGGCCGCGCAGGCCTGATCGGGATATTTCCGCAATCACTTGCTCCGATGTCATTTCGGCCAGGACTTTCTTCAATGCCTGATATCCACCCCCGGCCACGCAATCTTCAATATCTAAGGGATCAATTTTCCCACAATTGTGAAGCACAATGCGCTCTTGCTTGGCGAGGAATTCGTCTTCCTCTTTTACAACGAATTCTTCTATTACATTCCCGCCGCGCAAGTGTTCATCGACTATCCGATCAACGCGATCCGGGGTTACTTGACCGTATAGGGTTCTGCGATCGTTGCCTTCAATAATTTCGACCAGTACCTCGCGATAGCACATCCCATAACAGCCGGTTTGCTTGAGGATAGTCTTATCTTTTTTTGCATCAAGGATCTCGGAAAATCTGTCGTAAACTCCGAGTCCCCCTGCTGCAATACCGCAAGATGCCAGGCCGACCACTATTTCTTTCATAGAATCCCCTAACAAGAATTTGAGAAACCACTTTTGTCCCTGTTCTCTGGTTTGTTATTGGTTTTTTTGCTTTTACCCTTCTTGCCGCCTGCGGCAGTCTTCGACGCTTTTGTCAAACGGCTCCGAGGTTATCGGGAAAGCGCCGCGGCTCTGGACTTCTCGGCGCCTTTTTCTTCTTCATCTTCGATTTCCGCGCCAGCCTTTCCGGTCGCCTTTGTCGCGTGATTCTTAAGAGTTTTCTTCACTTTGCCCGAATTCATAAGACCGTAGTACTCGCCATCAATGATCACCATCGGGCCAAGGGCGCATGCCCCAACGCAATTTACGGTTTCCAAGGAATATTCCATATCGTCCGTGGTCTCTCCCGACCCGATATCGAGCTTCCTTTCAAACTCTTCCAGCACCCCGGCGGCCCCCCTGACATGACAGGCCGTGCCCGTGCAGACGGCGCACTGGTGCTTGCCCTTCGGCTTGAGGCTGAAGGCTTTGAAGAACGTCGCCACGCCATAGACCTGGATAAGCGGAAGGTCCAGGCTCCTGGCCACGTGTCTGAGAGACTCTTCAGGCAGGTAATGATACTCGGATTGGATATCCTGAAGCATCGAGATCAAGGAATCGGCGCCACTGCCGTTGTCGCTGATTACGGATTCCAGGAATTCATGCTTCTTGTCTTCAACAATTCTAACGGCTCCCATGTTTTCCCGTCACTCCTTTCCGTCGCAATGCCTTTTGGCGTAGTCGAGGTAGTGCTTGAGCAACCACATTTTTTCAAGGAACTCGGGCCATCCGCATTCCGGTCGGAAACCCTTTTCGGCCTCCGGCGTGACCATGAAACCGTGCGTGACAGAACCCTGGAACTGGTCCCATATCTCTCCCCATGCGTCCTGTGCATCCTGCAAGACGGAGCCGCTGACATTTTTGAAATGCCTCAGCTTCTCGTCCGTCGTCAGGACTTCGCACGTTCGTTCCGCCTGGGCAGAAAGAATCTTGAATTGCCTGGGCATAGTCTACACCTCCTTTTTATCACTTGAAGTTTCGTCAAGCGATCCATCGCAAAGCTTTTTTGTGTAATGTATGTAATGGCCGAGAAGGTGGATTTTTTCCATGAATTCGGGCCAGCCGCAGGAGGGGGTCTTTCCGGCAGGACCGTCGGCGCCTTCGAGGATCTCCTCGCATGTCCTGGGATCCTGGCAGGCCTGGAGAATTTCCTGGCAAACCTTCTCCGCATCGGTCAGCACGCCGCCGGCCACCCCCCGAAAATGCCTTATCCTTGCATTGACACGGTCGACTTCACTTCTTCTGTGATGCTCGCCACTGCTGTTCTCAGCTTTGGCGCCGGCACTTTCTCTCATTGTGAAACCACCTCACTCATGGAAGGCATTCTTGCATTGGAAACATAAAGGAGAGTTGCATCTCCCCCCGCTGGTTCCTCTGAGTGGGCAAGCAATGTGCCAAGCCTGGATCGAGAGCAGGCATTTCGTTAACCTGTTGGGCTTAAAGGGAATGTGAAGGTTTAGCCGAGGTGATGTCTGGCCGGCGAATGATGCTAGAGCACCAGCCGCTCAGGGAATCTGAATCATGGAAACGGCTATTTGGTCGGTAAATTGTGGGTTTGCGGCGCCTGTTCAAAATCTGGGCAGGGGTGTTGATATTTCAGCAGGCGCCTGTGGGCTAGCGCTCATTATGGAGGATCATATTATATTTTTTAATCCTGTGTCGAAGCGTGTTGCGGCTGATACCCAGCATCCTGGCGGCTTTGACCTGATTGTTTCCACATTCCTGGAGTGCCTTGGTTATGAGCATTTCCTCAACCAGCTCGATGATGTTGGCATGGGCCCTTCGCTCGGACAGCCTCAGGATATCGGGAATAAGGTCATCCAGTTTGTTCTTGAGGCGGTCCGTCAACTCCTCGTGATTTCTGGGGGCCAACGCCTCCTCTTGCTCTGTTTCCAGCTTTATATGTTCCTCCTGTATGACATCTCCCGAACAGAGCAACACGGCGCGCTTTATACAGTTTTCCAATTCGCGCACGTTGCCTGGCCAGGCATGCGATCCAAGTCTTTCCAGCGCCGACGTGGAGAACTGTCGGATGGACTTGCGATATTCCTTCTTGAAGCGGCCAAGGAAGTACTCCGCCAATTCGGGGATATCCTCGGCGCGATTTCGGAGTGGCGGCAGCTCGATCGAAATGATCTTGAGCCTCCAGTAAAGATCCTCGCGGAACTCCCCTGCCTCAACGGCTTTTGCCAGATTCTTGTTTGTCGCGGCGAGCGCCCGCACATCAACCGTTATGACCTCGCTTCCTCCAAGTCGTTCGAATTCTGCTTCCTGCAACACTCGCAATACCTTGGCCTGCGTGGAAAGAGACATGTCTCCGATTTCATCGAAAAAAATCGTGCCGCCGTGACATCGTTCGAACTTGCCGAGGTGGGTGCGTTCCGCTCCCGTGAAAGCGCCGCGCTCATAACCGAACAACTCGCTCTCGAACAGGGTGTCCGGAATGGCGGCGCAGTTGATCGTCAAAAAGGGGTTGTTTCTCCTGTGACTGTGATGATAGATGGCTTTTGCGACGAGTTCTTTCCCGGTTCCGCTTTCGCCGGTGACAAGAATCGTTACATCCTTTTCTGCAACCTGCCCGATCAGCTTGTACACTTCCTGCATTTTCTTATGACTGCCGACGATTCGAACGATATTGTCGGAGATGGCCGGCGGCTCGCTGGGCTTGGCCGGCAGGCTGACAACCTCTTTCATCAGACGATTCACTTCAAGAGCGTCTGTGGCAACCTGTTTCAATTCGTCTCTGTCGAACGGTTTGAGAAGGTAGTCGTAGGCTCCCAGCTTCATCGCTTCGATAGTGGTCTCGGTCGTGCCGTAAGCGGTCATGATGATCACGGGAGTCTTGACCTGGAGATTCCTGATTTCCTTGAGCGTATCAAGCCCGTTTAATCCGGGCATTTTGTAATCGATCAGAATCAGATCGAATTGGTCTTCGGATAGTGCCTTGAGGGCTGACGGGCCGTCAGTGCAGGAAGAGACCTCTTTGCCAAGCTTCGAGAAAAAGCGGCCGAGGAAATGAATCAATCCGCTGTCGTCATCGACTATCAGTATCTTTTCCATGATTCTCAATTCATCGTTTCGCCGGCATCGGCAGGAACAGGCTGAATGCGGCGCCCTTACCCGGCACATTTTCGAGTAGTATTTCTCCGCCATGACCCCGGATGATCGTCTGGACGATGGAAAGCCCGAGGCCTGTTCCGGATGCTTTGGTGGTAAAAAACGGATCGAAAATCCTATCAAAGCCGGCTTCGTCGATGCCGGGCCCCGTGTCGGCGATCTTTATCAGCATGCGCCCGGTCGAGCCATCCGTCGTTCCGCTCCGGTCAAGGCGCGCAGAGACAGTCAGCTCGCCGCGATGTGGCATGGCCTCGAGCGAGTTGACCATCAAGTTTACAATAGCTTCCCCAACCTGCTTCCTGTCGCCTTCTATCTCGGGCAGTTCTCCTTCGATCTGCACGTTGACTATGGTTTCCTGCTGGTTGGCTTTTGGCCTGACCACAAGCAGGACTTCATCAATCAGTTCCTTTACATTTATCAAGGAAAATAGCGGTTCCTGAGGTTTTGCGAAATTAAGAAAGCGGTTTATGGTGGCCTCTATCCTCTTTATCTGCCCCATCGCGATCTCAAAATCTTCTTCGTATTCGGGGGAAATCTCGATTTCGGCTTTTGCGGATTCCAGGAACAACTTGAGAGAAGCGACAGGAGTCCTTATTTCATGTGTGACGCCGGCGGCCAATCGTCCCAGCGCGGCAAGCTGCTGCGAGCGGGCCGCAGCCAATCCGGTTTTCTTCAGTTCCGCCTGCTGAAAGTCTACTCTTTCTTCCAGGCCGTGTTGCCTGGCCTGAAGCTGTTTCGCCATGCTCGCGAAAGCATTATAAAGCATGCCGATCTCATCCGACCGATTGCTTTCGACCAGCGCATTGTCGAAGTCGCCTCTGGCAAGGCTTTCGGCCGCCTCGCTCAGGCCACGGATGGGATTGGCCACATAGAAAGAGAGCAGCCAGGCGAGTACGACCGCGCCGAAGATTGAGAAAATGGTGGCAATGTAGACATACCGCTTGAGCCTGTCGGTCTCATGAAAGGCCTCGTCTCTGTCCTGCTCGACGACCAGATACCAGTCTGCGCCTGCTACCTTCCGGGAGGTTCCAAGAACTTCAATATTCCTGTAGTCGGTATATATCTTCTTGTGCCGTTCGGCGCCGAAGATCTTTTTGAAACTCTCCGATTGGGCAATGTTGTCGGTCAATATTCTCTTCGGATCCTTGTGAGCAAGAAATGCCCCATCCCCGTCCACAAGATAGCATTCTCCCGTCTCTCCAAGAGCGACCCGCAGAATGATGGACAGTATGGTGCCGGTGCCGACCGTGGCGCATGTCACGCCTTGTATGTGGCCTCTCTCGTCATAAATGGGCGCCGAAATATAAAAAACGGACTCACTGGCCTTCGGATCAAGGAAAATGTTAGATGAATATAACCTGCCTTCAAGACTCTCTTTGTACCATTCTTCCTGCTCAAATCGACGCCCCTTTCCAAAACTGTCAAAGACAGCTTCGCCATTGTCAGACACAACAATGAACCCCTGATACACCTGATAGTTATCCTCTACCAGTTGAAGGTAAGGGGCGATCTGCCCTGGGTCCATTGACCTTAGTATGGATGATCCGGCGACGACCTTCAAGTCCGATTTTCGCTCCGACATCCACCTGTCCAGCAAAGCCGCCTTATCATCGGCGACATTCTCCAGTTGGCTGGATACCATCTCGGTGATGAGTTCCTCTGCCGTCCGTATCGAGAACGTGCCCACTATGCTGAGCGGCACAAGCGCGCAGAGGAGAAAAAGCAGCATGACCCTGTTCTGCAGATTATTGAAGAAAGACTTGGGCATACGACCGGACCTTTTCTTAAACCATGGGGCAAGACTAAAGGTATACTAATCCCTCGTATAATGTCAACGTCAGCCTTTTATCAAAACAAAGGAAATACGAATGTGTTGTCCCGGCGATAGGCTTACAACGCCTGTTGAATCTTTGCCGGGGTAATAGATTCCCGCTCCGCGACCCTGCCTCGGCCAGGGGACAATCTTCGCGGGAATGACAGAAGGAGCCGGGAATGACAGAATAGGCAGTATCAAAGACGAGAGGGCGTGGATTTTCTGCGGCAGAGAAGGGGCAGCCGACTTTTTAAGACTACTTCCGTGACAGAACACTCATACACAAATGCACAATGCGCTACTACTCAATGATTCAGGCAAGGTGATCGATATTCTCCCCGATCCCCATGGCGCTCTGGATCAGGGCCAGGGCCGCCACTCCCTGCATCTCGGTCGAGGCCTGAAGCGCGTACATTTGTATGAGAAGCTGGGCGCTCGCATCAATCTGCTGCTGTGTGGGCTCTGCGCCGCGGCCGGATTGCATTGCTGAGATGGCTCCGATGTCCATTGTCTTCCTCTCCACGACGTGGATATGCTGTTTTGGGGCTTTGAAGGTGGCAAACCTTCCCTTCTATTTATCGGCACAAGGCAGGGCATACTTTAGCCCGATTAATTGCGGATTTCTCTCAGCTGGAGCATAATAAAAACGATCCCCGGTTCATAAACCGGATATTTCATTCCCCTCACCGTTCGAACAGGAGAAGCAGAATGACCAGGAACCAGAATCTGATCAGGGTCTTCGAGTATGCGCTGAACCAGGAGAAAACCGGATTGAGCTTCTTCGAAACGTCCCTTCAGCGGATGGATATGGGAGATGCAGTCAGCGCTTTCCATCGAATAATTGAAGAAGAAAAGCGCCATATTACCTATATCAGCTCAATCCTGAAGAGCCTGAAACAGGGAGATACTATTAAACTACCGGATCAGAGCGAGGTGGCTCTTGAATCGACCAATTATTTTGACGAGCGGGCGAGGAAGGAGTTCCTGGAGCAGTGTGTTCAGGAGTCGATGGTGCCCGACGTCACGGTGTTCAATACGGCAT
>CAYZZY010000030.1:7592-17355 GCA_964482745.1 uncultured bacterium | reverse complement strand
TACACAACATAATGTGGTTATCTATCAGACTTATCCATATATCTTGCATGAAAGCCGCGAAAATTTCCCTTTACTTTTAGGCGCCGTTCATGGTATTATAAAAAGACCTGTTCCAGGCGAAAAAGGCTAATAAAACAAGGAAAAAATGGGAAAAGAAGAGGGGACGTATACTGCTGAAAAAATCCAGGTTCTCGAAGGCCTGACTGCCGTCAGAAAAAGGCCGGCGATGTACATCGGCAGCACGGGCGAGAGAGGACTCCATCACCTTGTTTATGAGGTTGTCGATAATAGTATAGACGAGGCGATGGCCGGTTTTTGCTCAAACATTGAAGTCACCATCCACCCTGACAACAGCGTGACAGTGATCGATGACGGACGAGGCATTCCGGTCGGTCTCCATCCAAAAGTCAAAAAGCCCGCGCTTGAAGTGGTCATGACGATGTTGCATGCCGGTGGCAAGTTCGACAGCAAGTCGTATACGATTTCCGGCGGACTCCATGGTGTAGGTGTTTCTGTTGTCAACGCTCTGTCGGAATGGACTGAAGCCGAAGTGTATCGCGACGGCGCGGTCCATTTTCAGCGTTACGAAAGAGGGGTCCCTGCCCAGCCGATGGAGGTCATCGGAAAGAGCAAGAAGCTCGGCACCAAGATCACGTTCAAGCCGGACAAAGAAATATTCGAATCAATAGAATTTCGCGCCGAGATTTTGACCAACCGCCTTCGCGAACTCGCTTTCCTCAATCGAAGCTTGCAGATAAAATTCACCGATGAGCGCACCCAAAGCGAACCCGTCGTCTTCAAATACGAAAACGGAATTAGAGACTTCATCGAGCACCTCAATCAAAACAAAAACACGCTCCACAAGACATTCTACTACCTGCGAGATCGCGATGATATCTCCATAGAGTTCGCTTTCCAATACAATGACGCATACACCGAAAATATTTTCAGTTACGCCAACAACATCAATACCATTGAAGGCGGCACGCACCTGGTGGGACTGAAATCCGCGCTGACAAGAAGCGTCAACGAGTATGCTCGCAAAAACAAACTGACCAAGAATGTAAAAATAAACACGTCGGGCGAGGATGTGCGCGAGGGCATCACTGCCATCATTTCGGTGAAGATGAAGGATCCGCAGTTCGAGGGACAGACCAAAACAAAGCTTGGAAACAGTGAAGTCAAAGGCATAACAGAATCCGTAGTGAATGAAGCGCTGACCGAATTCTTTGAAGAAAATCCATCCTCCGCGAAAAAAATTATTGATAAGGCATTCAGCGCAGCGCTTGCTCGCGAGGCCGCCCGCAAGGCGCGAGATCTGACGAGGCGTAAGGGGGTGCTTGATTCCGGCGACCTCCCAGGGAAACTGGCCGATTGCTCCGAGCGGGATCCCGCCCTCTGTGAAATATACCTTGTCGAGGGAGATTCAGCCGGCGGTTCGGCAAAGCAAGGCCGCGACAGGCGCTTCCAGGCGATTCTTCCTCTCAAGGGCAAGATACTCAACGTAGAGAAGGCCCGACTCGACAAGGTTCTGAGTAATGCGGAGATCCGCACGCTCATCACGGCCATTGGCGCCGGAGTAGGCGCCGACGAAGTCAAAGCGGAAAACTCCAGATATCACAAAATTATCATTATGACCGACGCCGACGTGGACGGTTCACACATACGAATCCTGCTGCTCACCTTTTTCTATCGACAGATGGAGGACCTCATAAGGAAGGGGTATATCTATATTGCCCAACCGCCCCTGTATAAAATCAAGAAGGGCAAGACCGAAAGATACATCGGCAGCGACCGCGAGATGGAGGATTTTCTCGCTGACGAGGGCACCAAGGGGTTGACGGTGAGTCGGAACGGAAAGGAGAACGCCTTTAGCGACGCAACCCTAAAGGAAGTGGCCGAGGCGTTACGCGATCTTGAGAGATTTGCCAATGCGATGGTAAGGAAAAACATTACATTCCAGGAATATATCGAACAGCGGCATGATTCTTCCGGCAGATTCCCACGCTATATTGTCGACATCGAGGGGACACGCGAATTCCTCTATTCCGAGAAAGAATTCAGAAAACTCGAGGAGGAACTCGAAGCGCACAGACAGAACGAACTCCCGTTTGACAGTGATAACGGCGAGAATGGCGGCAAGACCAACGGCGATAACGAAGGAATATTCGAGGAGCAGGAAAGTGTCCGCGTCGTGGAATTCGCCGAGTCACGCGAGATTGAGGAAATCTTCAAGAAGATCAAGCGTCACGGTATAACGCCTGAGAATCTCTTCGAGCACACGGATATCCTGTCCCTGACCCCTTCGCCGGGGCAAGAGCCGGCGCCGCCTGAATTTGTGATCCGAAAGAATGGAGAGGAGATCCCGGTCCGATCCGCCATGGAGATCCTTTCGGTCATCAAGGAGTACGCGCGACACGGGCTCACCATACAACGATACAAGGGACTCGGCGAGATGAATCCCGGGCAACTCTGGGAAACAACAATGGACCCCGCGAAACGCACCATCCTGCAGGTCGAACTCGAGGACGGCTTTGCCGCAGAAAAAACGTTCAGCGACCTCATGGGTGAGAAGGTAGAGCCGCGCCGAGAATTCATCGAGGCCAACGCGCTCGAAGCCCGCAATCTGGATATCTAACCGGAACCTAACAGGAAAATGTACACAGAGAACGAAATCATAGTGCCGGTCAACATTGAGACCGAAATGAAAAAATCGTTCATCGACTATGCGATGAGCGTGATCGTTTCTCGCGCGCTGCCTGACGTGCGCGACGGCCTCAAGCCCGTCCACAGGCGAATCCTCTACGCGATGAGCGAACTCGGGCTCAGTTCTCGACGCGGATATCGAAAATGTGCGCGCATCGTCGGCGACACGATGGGCAAGTACCACCCGCATGGTGACTCGGCAATCTACGATTCGCTGGTCCGCATGGCGCAGGAATTCAATATGCGCTATCCGCTCATCGACGGGCAGGGCAATTTCGGTTCGATAGACGGCGACAGCGCGGCCGCGATGCGCTATACGGAGGCGCGGCTCGCATCGGTCTCAGAGGATATGCTCGCCGAAATCGAAAAGGAGACCGTTGCTTTCCGGCCCAATTTCGACGAATCACTTCAGGAGCCTGTCGTCTTACCGTCAGGGCTGCCGAACCTGATGGTCAACGGCTCAACCGGCATCGCAGTCGGTATGGCCACGAACATCCCGCCTCACAATCTGGGAGAAGTCCTTGACGGGCTGTGCATGCTCATCGACAATCCGCAGGCTACGGTCAATGAGCTGATGGAGGTCGTGAAGGGACCCGACTTCCCAACCGGCGGTCTCATTCTTGGCACCCATGGGATCGGACAGGCTTACCGTACCGGCCGTGGCAAAGTCGTGGTCCGCGCTCGCGCAAAGATTGAAAACCCATCCAAACCCAGCGCCAAAGGAAAAATCATAATCACCGAGATTCCTTTCCAGGTAAACAAGGGCAGGCTCATCGAGAGCATCGCCGCCCTGGCCCAGCAGAAAAGGGTGGAAGGCATCGCCGACCTCCGCGATGAAAGCGATAAGGACGGCATGCGTCTGGTGGTCGAGTTAAAACGCGGAGAGGTCGCCGAAGTCGTCCTCAACCAGCTTTACAAGCATACGGCGATGCAGAGCACATTCGGCATTATCATGCTCGCGCTCGTCAACGACCAGCCGCGCGTTCTCAACCTGAAGCGCATGCTGGTGGCATTCCTCGATCACCGGGTGGATGTCGTCACAAGGCGCACCCGGTTCGATCTCGGAAAAGCAGAAGAACGAGCCCACATTCTCGAAGGCATCAAGATTGCGCTCGACCACATTGATGAGGTCATCGACACGATCAGAAAGTCGCGCACTCCCGCAGAAGCACGCGATTCTCTCATGAGCAAGTTCGGGCTGACGGAAAAACAGGCCCAGGCGATCCTGGAGATGAGGCTCCAACGACTTACCGGACTGGAGCGCGAAAAAGTGGACGCGGAGTACGAGGACCTGTTAAAAACGATGGCAAATCTCCGTTCAATTCTGGAGAGTCCCCGGGTTTTGTGGGGGGTCATAAGGAGCGAACTGGAAACAATAAGGAAAAAGTACACTGATGCCCGCCGCACCGAAATCCTGACCGAAGCCGCGGAGTTCAAAGTCGAAGATTTTATCGCCGACGAAGAGATGGTCATCACCATCTCCCACGGGGGCTACATAAAACGCCTGGCCGTGAGTACTTACCGAAAACAGCGTCGCGGCGGCCAAGGCGTTACGGGAATGGAGACCAAAGAGGAAGACTTTATCGAGAACCTTTTCATCGCGTCAACGCATGATTACATGCTCTTTTTCACCGACCTCGGCCATGTGCATTGGATGAAGGTGCACGAAATACCCCTCGCCGGCCGCTATTCGAAAGGGCGTGCGATCATCAACGTGCTTAATCTGGCCGAAGGCGAGAACGTGGCCGCATTCCTGAATGTTAAGTCGTTCGAAGACGGAAAATATCTGCTGATGGCGACCGAAAAGGGCATTGTCAAAAAGACGGAACTTGTCGCCTTCAGCAACCCGCGCAGCGGGGGCATCATTGCGATCACGCTTGCGAAGAACGACAGGCTTACTCAGGTGAAACTCACAAGCGGCGAGGACGAAATACTTCTGGGCTCACTGAAGGGCTTGGCCGTGCGCTTCCATGAGCGACAGGCACGACCGATGGGACGGTCGGCACGGGGGGTCATTGGAATCCGAATGCCTGACGAGAACGACCGCGTTATCGGCATGGAGATCGTCAGGCCTGACGCCACAATCCTGGTTGTTACCCAAAACGGATATGGCAAACGCACCGCCTTTGACGGATACCGAGCGCAAAACCGTGGCGGCAAAGGGATTATCAGCATTAAGACCTCCGCTCGCAACGGCCAGTGCATCGGAATGCGAACCGTTCGCGAGAACGAGGAGGTTGTATGCGTCTCCTCGAAAGGAATGGTCGTGCGAACACCCGTAAGCGAGATATCGGTGATCGGGCGTAATACCCAGGGCGTCCGCGTCATCAGGCTGAAGGAAGACGACTCCTTCGTCGCCGTTGCCGTCGTCATGCCCGAAGAGAAAGAAGAAGTCTTCGCCGAAGATGCCGAACCCGCTTCCCCTGACCACGAGGAGATAGAAGGGGTTGTGGATGAAGAGGTTGCAGAAGAAGACATCGAACCGGACGACCAACCGTAGTACTCGAGACATCCTTTCCGCCGAGTGCCCGCCTGGGAAGTTCATCGCACATGCGGCTGGGAGAAAACCTCCGACATTCCATCATTCTCACTATACTTCTTAAGTTCACAAGCGTGAATTTCTGTCATAATTCTTATGCGATATCTTCTGCAAGTCATACGAATAAAGAGGTTGTACCGCAACGGGGATCGTCCCTTCGCTGAGGCGACTTTGTGGAGCCGAAATCCCGCCAAAGATGAGCAACTGGACCCAGGGTCGCTTTTTAGTTGTGGCTATGCCGCGCTGTGAATCCCGCCTTTTGCCGCCAACGCCGGACTTTTTTGCGGACCAGTGTTATAATTGTTTGAAGCGCAAGAAGGGCGCATGATGAGGTCTCCACTCGGACAAGGAACGGCAGAAGGTTTTGGGGGGGTGTTGAAAGACGGATTGATCCTGCGCTCCCGTTAAACCCTATGCTTACCGCACACGCCGGACCGTCTGCCATAATTGTGACCGGTAACCCACTAGAAAAAAAGGAGGACTTCTTCCAAAAAAGCAGTCCAGTGGTGTATAAGGGGTTCTCTTTAAAGTAATTAGGAGGCCGGGGAAGTGAAACGGGTGTTTTTTGGGGGACTTTTCCGAAAAAAGAGCTTGACATATGGTCGGCCTGGTGATAAACTATGGGATTACTTAAAAGATCGACAAGTCTGTTTCTTCTCCATCGTGACCCTTTAAAGGGTGGGGTTTTCCCGTTTCACACAAGCAAATCCAATCGAGGGCGTTGCTAATGGCATCCAAGAACACTGTTGCGGCAGAAAGATATTCATTTTCGAAGTATCCTGAAGTAATGGAACTCCCGAATCTGATAGAGATTCAGAGGGATTCATATGACAATTTCCTCCAGGCGAACTGTCCTCCCGAGGAGCGCTCGAACGATGGACTGCAGGCGGTCTTCACGGACGTGTTCCCGATCTCCTCTCATGACGGTCTTTCGTCACTCGAGTTTGTGGACTATTCGCTCAGTCCTCCCAAATATTCCGTTTCCGAATGCCAGAAGCGCGGCATGACTCACGCTGCATCGCTCAAAGCGAAGATCAGGCTTGTGCTGTACGAGGAAGTGCCGGGCGGCAACAAGCAGCCAATCGCGATAAAAGAGCAGGATGTCTTCGTCGGCGAACTGCCTCTCATGACCGAGAAAGGAACCTTCATCATCAATGGCGCCGAGCGGGTCGTCGTGAGCCAGTTGCACCGCTCGCCCGGCGTCTGTTTCGAAGAAAAGCAACATCCCAGCGGCCGCATGCTGCTTTCCGGACGGATAATACCCTACCGGGGCGCATGGGTGGAATTCGAGTCCGACATCAACGACATAATCTATATGCATATCGACCGGCGCACTCGTGTGCCGGCAACCACGTTTCTGAGGGCACTGGGATACGAGGACGACGAAGAGATCCTCGGCCTTTTCTACGAGATCGAAGAGGTTCGTCTCGGCCAGGTGAAAGCGATGGCCGACGGAGGGCGCTTTGATATCGAGGGCGTGATTGGCCGCTTGCTGGCAAGGGATGTCGTGGACGAGAGCACCGGAGAAGTCATTGCCGCTTCGAGGCAAGAAATAACGAGGAGCATGTTGACCACCTTTCAGGAAAAGGGCATGAAAGATATCGCTGTCCTTAAATTCGAGTCGACCAACGAGACAAAGACTCTCCTGAAAACGCTTGATGCCGACCAGATAAAGACCAGGGATGACGCGCTCATTGAAGTGTATCGACGTATCCGTCCCGGTGATCCCGCGACCGTAAAGACGGCCAGGACGCTGTTCGAGAAAACCTTCTTCGATCCTTCTCGCTACAATCTTTCTCCTGTCGGCAGGTACAAGATAAACAGGAAACTCAATCTCGACATCCCGATGGAGACGCTCACGCTTCGTCCCGAAGATGTGATAGAAACCATCCGCTATCTTATAGGGCTCAAGAATAACAAGGGGCAGATTGATGACATCGACCATCTCGGCAACCGGCGCGTTCGATCCGTGGGAGAGTTGCTCGCGAACCAGATTCGCATCGGACTCGTCCGCATGGAACGCACCATCAAAGAGCGCATGAACTTCCAGGAGATGGACGCCGTCACACCTCAGAACCTTATCAACCCCAAACCCGTGAGCGCCGTGATAAAGGACTTTTTCGGCCGCAGCCAGTTGTCCCACTTCATGGACCAGACGAACCCGCTGGCCGAACTCACCCACAAGCGCCGCCTGAGCGCCCTCGGGCCGGGGGGCCTGAGCCGTGAGAGGGCCGGTTTCGAGGTGCGCGACGTGCATCCCACACACTACGGGAGAATCTGTCCGGTAGAAACACCGGAAGGTCCCAATATCGGGCTTATGGCGTCGCTGAGCACCTATGCCAAGATCAACAAGTATGGCTTCCTTGAAACCCCGTACCGAAAAGTCCAAAAAGGGCGAGTGACAAAGAAGATAGAGTATCTTTCGGCCTACGAAGAGGACCGCTTTGTGATCGCGCAGGCGAACGCCCCGCTGGACAAAAACAACGATTTTATAAACGAGCTGGTGCTCTGCCGGCATCTGAGCGATTTCAAATTGATGCCCGCCGAACAGGTGCAATACATGGATGTTTCCCCGAAACAGCTCGTGAGTGTGGCCGCCGCGCTGATACCGTTCCTCGAACATGATGATGCAAACCGCGCACTCATGGGATCCAATATGCAGCGCCAGGCAGTGCCGCTCCTTATAGCAGATTCGCCGATCGTCGGAACCGGTCTCGAAAAGATTACCGCGAAAAATTCCGGAGCCGTCATCGTGGCCGAATACAGCGGTACGGTGGAAAGCGTTACGGCCGAGCGCATCATCGTTCGGCGCAGAGGCAGCGTGCCGGGCGGAACAGGGCCGATGGAGGACATCTACTGGTTGCAGAAATTCATTCGATCCAACCAGGGAACCTGCATCAACCAGAGACCGATTGTGCAAAAAGGTGATCGCGTCACCAAAGGCGATATCATCGCCGACGGGCCGGCCACCGACGGTGGGGAGCTTGCCCTCGGCCGCAATGTGCTGGTCGCGTTCATGCCATGGGAGGGATACAACTTCGAGGATGCTATTCTCATAAGTGAGAAGGTCGTCAAAGAAGATATGTTCACCTCCATCCACATCGAGGAGTTCGATATAGAGGCCCGCGACACCAAACTCGGACGAGAAGAAATCACGCGTGACATACCAAATGTGAGCGAGGAAACGCTTAAAGACCTCGATGAAGACGGCATCGTCCGCTGCGGCGCCGAGGTCCGGCAGGGGGATATCCTTGTGGGGAAAGTAAGCCCGAAAGGTGAAACCGAACTGGCCCCCGAGGAAAAACTGCTCAGAGCCATTTTCGGAGAGAAAGCCGAAAACGTGCGCGACGCCTCTCTAAGGGTGCGTCCGGGAGTGGAGGGCACGGTCATCGACGTGAAGGTCTTTTCCCGAAAAGAACGCTCGCGGGATGAAAAAGCGAAAACAAGCGAAAAACGGGAACAGAAGAAGATTGAGCATAAGTATGAATATGAAATCACGCGATTGCACGCCGAATGCCTTGAAGCGGCCAAAAAACTGCTCGATGGCGCAAGGGCGAGCAACGATGTCATAGACGGCCAGACCGAAGAGGTTGTATTCAAACAAAGACACTTAATTCGTTCCGAAGATCTCGAGATGGCCGATTATTCGCATCTGTTCCAGCTCAGAGTCTCCGACAGAGACACCCAGGCCGGATTGGAGCGGCTCATCATGCGGACGCAGGAACGCGAAAACAGGCTGCTGGCCCACAAAGAAATCTCTCTTGAACTGCTCAAGAAGGGAGATGAACTTCCGCCCGGTGTCATCAAGATGGTAAAGGTCTATATCGCCGCCAAGCGCAAGCTCTCTGTAGGTGACAAAATGGCCGGACGGCATGGCAACAAGGGCGTTGTGGCCAAAATACTTCCCGAAGAGGATATGCCATTTCTGCCCGACGGCACGCCTGTGGAGATAATACTGAATCCACTGGGGGTTCCCTCGCGAATGAACGTGGGCCAGATACTTGAGTGCCACCTCGGATGGGCGACCGAAAAGTTGGGAATGAAAGTGACCTCGCCCGTTTTCAGCGGGGCGAGCGAAAAGGAAATAAAGGCCTTTCTGGCAAAGGCCGGCCTCCCCGAAGATGGAAAAACCACGCTCTATGATGGGCGCTCCGGCCGGCGGTTCGACCAGAGGGTCGCCGTCGGTTACATCTATATTATGAAGCTGGCTCATCTTGTTGACGACAAGATACACGCCCGGGCCATCGGTCCATATTCGCTCGTGACCCAGCAGCCGCTCGGCGGAAAGGCGCAGTTCGGCGGGCAGAGGTTCGGTGAAATGGAGGTATGGGCGCTGGAGGCATACGGTGCGGCAAACATACTCCAGGAACTCCTGACGATAAAGAGCGACGACGTCACGGGGCGCGCCAAGGCATACGAGGCCATCGTGAAAGGCGTGCAACACCTGGAAACCGGCACGCCCGAATCCTTCAATGTGCTCCTGAAGGAGATGCAGGGACTCTGCCTCGACATTCAAAA
>CAYZZY010000030.1:0-7492 GCA_964482745.1 uncultured bacterium | reverse complement strand
TGGCCTCCCCCGAGGTCATTCGAAAATGGTCTCGCGGAGAAGTCAGGAAGCCGGAAACCATCAACTATCGCACTTTTAAACCCGAAAAAGACGGCCTCTTCTGTGAGAAGATCTTCGGGCCGGTCAAGGATTGGGAGTGCAGTTGCGGCAAATATAAAAAGGTCAAGCATCGCGGAATAACCTGTGACCGGTGCGGAGTCGAGGTGACAGAAGCCCGCGTCAGGCGCGAGCGGATGGGCCATATCACACTGGCGTCGCCGGTCTCGCATATCTGGTTCTTCAAGACCGCCCCAAGCTGCATCGGAAACCTTCTCGATATGAGCGTTCGCACGCTCGAGAAGGTGCTTTACTTCGAAGAATATGTTGTCACCGACCCCGCCGGAACACCACTTAAGAAATTGCAGACCTTCTCGGAAGACGCGTTTCGAAAAGCGCGCGACGAGTTTGGCTACGATTTCAAGGCGAAAATGGGGGCCGAGGCAATCAAGGAATTGCTTGAGGAGATCGATCTCGACAAGCTCTGCAAAGAGCTTCATGCCGAATTCAAGAATTCGAACTCAAAACAGAAGAAAAAGAAAACCAACAAACGCCTACACGTCGTCGAAGCCATGAGGCATTCCGGCAATCAGCCCTCGTGGATGATTCTCGACGCGGTCCCGGTGATCCCGCCCGATCTCAGGCCTCTCGTTCCACTCGAGGGGGGCCGGTATGCTACCAGCGACCTCAACGACCTCTACCGCCGCGTCATAAACCGCAACAACCGCCTGAAGCGTCTGATAGAGCTGAAGGCGCCCGAGGTCATAATCCGCAATGAAAAGCGTATGCTGCAGGAGGCCGTTGACGCGCTCTTCGATAATGGGCGCCACGGTCGCACCGTGCTTGGAGCCGGCAACAGGCCGCTCAAATCCCTCAGCGACATGCTGAAAGGGAAACAGGGAAGGTTTCGACAGAACCTCCTTGGCAAAAGGGTGGATTACTCCGGCCGCTCCGTCATTGTTGTCGGGCCGGAACTGAAGTTGCATCAGTGCGGGCTGCCAAAAAAGATGGCGCTCGAATTGTTTGAGCCGTTCATCATGCAAAAACTGCGCGAGCGGAATCTTGCAACGACCATAAAGGCAGCGAAGAAAACGATCGCCCAGGCCAAACCCGAGGTGTGGGACATACTCGAAGAAGTGATATCGGAACATCCGGTGCTGCTCAACCGCGCGCCCACGCTCCATCGGCTTGGCATTCAGGCCTTCGAGCCCGTGCTCATCGAGGGCAAGGCCATACGGATACATCCACTCGTATGCGCTGCATTCAACGCCGACTTCGATGGCGACCAGATGGCCGTCCACGTGCCGCTATCTCCGGAGGCACAGCTTGAGGCGCGTGTGCTGATGCTTGCTTCAAACAATATCTTCTCACCTGCAAATGGGAAACCGATCATCACGCCCACACAGGACATGATTCTCGGCATCTCCTATCTCACAAAGGAGAAAGAGGGCGCAAAAGGGGAGAACAGAAACTTCCGCGACAAAAACGAGGTCCTCATGGCGCTGGATGCGGAAGCCGTGGACGTACACGCGAAAATCCGTGTTCGTCACAATGGATCCGCTCTCGACACAACGGTGGGCCGCGTCGTATTTAATGACTGTCTCCCGGACGAACTCCCGTTCTCCAATGCCGAGCTCAACAAGGAGGATCTCGGCGATCTTATCGAAGGGTGTTACAAACAACTTGGGCATGATAAAACCGTCGAAGTGCTCGACCGGCTCAAGCAGATAGGATTTCGCGAGTCGACTTCCGCCGGCATTTCCATCTCCATGGATGACATGATTATCCCGGAAGGGAAAAAGGCGCTGGTCGAGGAGGCCGAGCAGATTGTCGAGGAAATCGATGCGCAATACCAGCGTGGTCTGATTACTGAAGGCGAACGCTACAACAAGATAATCGACGCCTGGACCCATTGCACCGAGGAAGTTGCCGAGACAATGTTTGCGGAGTTGAAAGAGGATCAGGACGGTTTCAACGGCATATACCTGATGGCCACCTCGGGCGCGCGCGGCAGCAAACAGCAGATAAGGCAGTTGGCCGGAATGCGCGGACTTATGGCGAAACCTTCGGGCGAGATCATTGAAAACCCCATCCGAAGCAATTTCAGGGAAGGTCTGAGCGTGCTGGAATACTTCATTTCCACGCACGGCGCGCGAAAGGGCCTGGCGGATACGGCCCTCAAGACTGCCGATGCCGGCTACCTTACTCGCCGCCTGGTGGACGTCGCGCAGGATGTTATCACCAATGAGCGCGACTGCGAGACGCTCAACGGAATAACCGTCAGGGCGATGCTGGAGAGCAAAGAACAGGTGCAACGCTACAAGGAACGCATAACCGGCAGGGTTGCCCTCGACGATATAGTCGATCCAAAGACAAAAGAGGTGCTCGTCGGGGCGAACCAGGAGATTGACGAGAAGGCTGCCGACGAAATCGAACATCGGGGAATTGACACCCTGCGCATCCGCTCGGTGTTGACATGCGAGTCGGAGCGCGGCGTATGCGTCATGTGTTACGGGCGTAACCTTTCTACGGGAAAACTCGTCGGAGAGGGTGAAGCCGTCGGGATCGTCGCCGCTCAATCTATCGGAGAGCCTGGTACACAGCTCACGATGCGCACATTCCATATCGGCGGCACCGCAAGCACGCAGGTTGAGCAGTCCGACATCCGGGTGCTGAACAAGGGAGTCGTTCAGTTCGTGGAGCTGCGCACGGTAAAGACCAAAAAAGGCGAATCCGTGGTGGCCGGTCGAGGCGGTGATATCATCATTGTGGGCGAAGACGATCGCGAAGTCGAGCGCTACTCAGTGCCGCCCGGCGCCATGATCATGTTTGAGGAAAAAGCCCGGATCAATAAGGGCGACCTCCTGGCAAGATGGGATCCCTATATCCGCTCGATCGTCACCGAAAGGGAAGGAGTGGTGAAGTACGAAGATATCGTCGAGGGTCTCACCATGCATGAGGAACTCGATGCCGCTACGGGCTCACACAACCGCATCATATTCGAGCATAAGGAGGACAAGCACCCACAGATAACGATCGTTTCTCCCAAAGACCCCGACAAAGTGCTCGACTTCTACACGATCCCGGTCGGCGCTCACCTTACGGTAGAAGACGGTGCTCGCGTGGATGCAGGTGGAGTGCTCGCAAAGACACCAAGAAAATTCAGCAAGACGAAAGATATCACCGGCGGACTTCCCCGCATCGCCGAGCTGTTTGAGGCGAGAAAACCAAAAGACCCCGCCGTCATTTCCGAAATCGACGGCATCGTCGAACTGGGTGGTTACGAGAAGGGGCTTCGTCAGTTACGCATTGTCCCCAAGACCGGTAAAGAGCGTGAATACCTTATCCCGCACGGCAAGCATCTCAATGTACACACGGGCGACAGGGTGGTGGCGGGCCAGCAGCTGGTCGACGGACCGATCGTCCCACAGGATATCTTGCGCGTGTCAGGAGAGAAGCGGTTGCAGGATTATCTGCTCACGGAGATCCAGGAAGTGTATGGGCTTCAGGGCGTGCGAATCAACGACAAGCATATTGAGATTATGATTCGCCAGATGCTCAAGAAGATCACGATCGAAAATCCGGGTGGCACCAGATTCCTCACGAGTCAGCAAGTTGACAAGCTGAAATTCCAGGAGGAAAACGAGCGCGTCATGAAAGAGGGCGGCGAACCGGCTTCAGCTAAGCCCGTCCTTTTGGGGATAACAAAAGCGTCGCTGGCAACCGACAGCTTCATCGCGGCGGCCTCATTCCAGCAGACCACGCGCGTCCTGACCGAAGCCACGATCAGCGGGCGCATTGATGACCTGCGCGGGTTGAAGGAAAACGTCATAATCGGGCACCTTATCCCTGCGGGCACCGGCTCGAAATTTCATAAAGATTTCAAGCTGAAGGTCGACCAGCCGCTCTTTGATCGAGTGCCCAGGCAAAGCAAAGACGACTCTGCGGACGAGGATGATGCCGATGTCGAGCACGCCGAAAACGGCGCCGAAGAGGCCGAAGAAAATTTGCTTGACAAAGCGGTTAAAGATTGAGTATACTTAGTCTTTCTGTCTATAACGGTTTGAGGGTTTGAGTCAGAGGCCCCAACCGACTGTCAATGAAGGGGAAGCCTTACTAGAAAAGGAGTGGGAAACAGATATTGCCCACCATTGGTCAACTGGTCAAAAAGGGGCGTACAAGACCAAAAACCAAGACGACCGCGCCCGCCCTGCAAAGATGTCCTCAACGACGCGGCGTCTGCACAAGAGTTTACACCGTAACTCCCAAAAAGCCCAACTCTGCCCTGCGCAAGGTTGCAAGGGTACGGCTGACGAACGGAATAGAGATCACGAGCTATATCCCGGGTGTCGGCCACAACCTTCAGGAGCACTCGGTAGTGCTCGTGAGGGGCGGAAGGGTAAAGGACATACCCGGCGTCCGCTATCACGTCGTGCGCGGAACTCTGGACGCGATGGGTGTCCAGGACCGCCGCCGCGGACGCTCTAAGTACGGCGCGACTCGGCCCAAGTAAACAGCCGGGCCTGAGCGCAGTCGGCACCACGAGGTTGTCCTCACGACGTGCCGGGGTTACGATGTTCCCAGAAACGGAGTGAACAACGAACGTGATGCCGTTTTTTATTGTCAGGAGATCAAGTCGATGCCTCGAAGGAGAGCAGCCGTAAAGCGTACAGCGCTTCCGGATCCGAAATATAATAGCATTCTCGTATCCAGCTTCGTCAACACACTCTTGTCGAAGGGGAAAAAAGGACTGGCCGAACGAACGGTATATGCAGCGCTTGAGTTAGCTGCACAAAGGGTCAACGCCGAGGTGCTTGACGTATTTCAAAAGGCTCTGAACAATGTCAAACCCCTACTCGAAGTCAAATCCAGAAGAGTCGGCGGATCCACCTATCAGGTTCCCGTCGAGGTGAGACCGGAAAGAAGAACCAGCCTGGGTATGAGGTGGCTTATACAATACGCCCGGGAACGTGGTGAAAAAACCATGAAAGAGAAACTCGCCGGCGAAATTGCAGATGCCTATAAGGGCGAAGGCGCCGCGGTAAAGAAAAGAGAGGACACTCACCGGATGGCGGAGGCCAACAGGGCCTTTGCACATTACCGATGGTGATTTCGACATATAACAATAGCTTGCCGGTCGTGAGGAGATGGCCGGCGAGTATGGAAATATTGAGTTTGAAAATGAATAGCGTAGCAGCAAGAAAGATAAACGGCAGAGAGAAGGTATCCGGCGGCGGAAAGGCAGGCCTGCGGTCGCCCGGGAAATCCAAAAGAGACGCCTCCCTTGTCAAAACGCGCAACATCGGCATAATGGCCCATATCGACGCCGGGAAAACGACCATTACAGAGCGCATACTCTATTATACCGGCCGGACATACAAAATGGGAGAAGTGCATGACGGCGCTGCCGAGATGGACTGGATGGAGCAGGAGAAAGAGCGCGGCATTACGATTACCTCCGCCGCCACCACATGCTCCTGGAAAAACCATCGCATAAACATCATCGACACGCCCGGTCATGTCGACTTCACGGTCGAGGTCGAGCGCTCTCTGCGCGTGCTCGATGGCGCTATCGCGGTGTTTGATGGCGTGGCCGGAGTCGAACCCCAGACCGAGACCGTCTGGCGGCAGGCCGACAAGTACGGCGTTCCGCGCATTGCATTTGTGAACAAGCTGGATCGCGTGGGAGCCGATATGGATCGTTGCATCGAAATGATGCGGAACCGGCTTTCCACAAAGCCGCTTCCTCTCCAGGTTCCGATCGGACATGAGGACTCGTTCTCCGGCCTGGTTGATCTCGTCCGCATGATCGCCATGACGTTCAACGAAGAAAGCCTCGGAGCAACATACGACGAAATAGATGTTC
Source organism: uncultured bacterium (assembly GCA_964482745.1). Lineage (GTDB taxonomy): Bacteria > Abyssobacteria > SURF-5 > SURF-5 > SURF-5 > CAYZZY01. Next base: position 1,590 of record CAYZZY010000030.1, on the reverse strand, counting down.
CCGACGAATATCGGGAAGCCGCCGAGGCCGGACACCACCACATAGTGGAAATGCTGGCGGACGACGACGACGAGATTATGGAGAAGTACCTCGAAGGCGGCGCGATAACGCCCGAAGACATCGAGGCGGCTATTCGCCGCTGTACGTTGAAGGGCAGGCTGACGCCCGTGCTTTGCGGGGCGGCCTTCCGCAATAAGGGCATTCAGTTCCTGCTCGATGCGGTGATCAAGTATCTGCCCTCCCCCGTCGATGTCCCGCCTGTTGAAGGAATATCTCCCACAAAGGATAAAGAAGAAACCAGATCCCCGAGCGATGATGAACCCTTTTCCGCGTTGGCCTTCAAACTGGTGAACGACCCGTTCGTCGGCAGGCTTATCTATTTCCGTGTTTATTCAGGTGTCGTGAAGGCGGGGCAGATGGTCTATAATGCCGGCCGCAAAGAAAAAGAACGCATCGGCCGGTTGTTGCTCATGCACGCCAACAAGCGCGAGGATGTCTCAGAAGCTGCCACCGGCGATATCGTTGCCGCCGTTGGCCTCAGAAAAACCACGACAGGAGACACGCTCTGTGACCTCAAACACCAGATTGTCCTGGAGAGTATGGAGTTCCCCGAGCCGGTCATCTCCGTTGCCATAGAACCAAAAACCAAAGTCGATCAGGAAAAACTGGGAAGCGCGCTCAAAAGGCTCTCTGAGGAGGACCCGACCTTCAAAGTCAGGGTGGACCAGGAGACCGGACAAACCATCATCGAAGGCATGGGAGAACTTCACCTCGAGATAATCGTCGATCGCATGATGCGCGAATTCTCCGTGCAGGCTAATGTCGGAAAACCGCAGGTCGCCTATAAGGAGACCGTATTGCGGGCAGCCCTCGGAGAGGGACGCTTTGTCAGGCAGTCCGGTGGACGCGGCCAATACGGACACGTAAAAATCCAGATCGAGCCGCTGGAGGAGGGCGAAGGATTCCAGTTTGAGAATAAGATCGTCGGCGGCACGATTCCCCGCGAATTTATTCCCGCTGTCGAACGGGGGATTCGCGAGGCGCTCGAGGGCGGTCTGATCGCCGGCTATCCCGTGATTGACATCAAGGTCTTGTTGCTTGATGGTTCCTTTCACGAAGTGGACTCCTCTGAGCTGGCCTTCAGGATCGCCGGCTCAATGGCTTTTCAGGATGCAGGCCGGAAGGCCAAGCCTGAATTGCTCGAGCCGATCATGAAAGTTGAAGTTGTCGTGCCCGAGGTTTACATGGGCGATGTCATTGGCGATATAAATTCAAGGCGGGGCAGGATCGAAGGACTCGAAGTCCGCGATAACGTGCGGGTGATTACCGCGCAGGTCTCGCTCGGCGAGATGTTTGGATACGCTACCGACCTGAGGTCGAGGACTCAGGGCAGGGCTACTTACACCATGCAATTTTCGCATTATGGGCCCATGCCCAAAGCCCTCGCCGAGGCAATTGTGGAAAAAGTAACCGGATAGACACGTTTTCTTGGAAACCGAAACACTGAAAAGAATGATAGGGAGGCGGCATTAACCATGGCCAAGGAAAAATTTGAACGGACGAAGCCGCACGTCAATGTCGGCACGATAG
>CAYZZY010000029.1:0-17372 GCA_964482745.1 uncultured bacterium | reverse complement strand
CTTTCGGAAGCGTCTTTCGACAGGAGCTGGGCCTCCTCTAATTTCGCTTTGGTGGCGGCCGCTGTGGGCGTTTTCGAATAATCAACCGCTATCCTCTCATATAGTTTCGCCGCTTCAGCATATTTCTCCGATTCCATTAATTGCTCAGCCTGTGCGGCAAGCTGAGACGCTTCCTGTTCAAGTTCCCTTGCCTCCTCATCGGCAACTATTTTCTCAATCCTGGCTATTTCGGCCCGGGCCTGTTTGGCAGTCTTCGTCTTCGGGTAGGCGCTCACGACGCTTTTCAGAAGATCCAGCGCCGTCGCCTGATCTCCTTCCTCATCCATTCTCATGGCATGCTCAAACCGCGTCGCCGCGCTTTGCTCGTTCTGAAGTTTAAGGGCCTCTTCCTCCGCCTGTTGTGTTGCCAACGCCTGTTCGAGTATGGGCAACCGTTTTTCAACAAGCTTCCCCGTGTCCGTTTCGGGATAAAGGTCCAGAATGGCTTCACACGCGGTTATGGCCTTTTTCAGCCGACCCACCCTTAGATGCTCTCCGGCTTCTTCGAGAAGCTTTTTGGCCTCGGCTTCCCGTTCAGTTCTTTCCTGCTTCGAAAAATACCGGCGAGGCTGTTTTCCGGAACGGCCCGCAGTCATATCGACCAGTCCGCTTTCCGCACCGGAACCAGGTTGCCTGGTCATATAAAAAACAAACGAGAGCGAGGCGATGAGAATGAAGCATCCCGATATCAGTCCGGTCAGCGCGATTCCCCTCCCGCGAAGCAACATTCCACTAAGTCGAATCCTGCTCAGCGCGAGCCATCCCAGCAAAGCTGCGACGAAAGCAATGGATCCTGCAACGGCCGCCATCATGATATTAATTCTGGGCACAAATGTGGTCACTGACGCCGCAAGAGCGGCAGCCGAGAACACGAGGCTGGCGACCGCAAGCCGGCTCATTACGCTCGAAGCGGGAGCGCCGGCAATGACCTGACCCGTAGCGCCGGGACCGACAGGGGCGCCGGGCTCGATACCCGCCTGCTTTTCCGCCATACATCTGCGGCAATGCACCTTTCCTTCCACGCGTTCTCGGCACTCCTCACAGATGAATTTGCCGCATCCCACGCAAATCTCTGCGGCAGTGCGTCCCGGATGGAACGCGCAGTCGGGGACCTCCACCTTCTGGTCTTCCTGCTCTGTATCGGGCGGAGCCTGCGGGCTATCGGAAACGGGGGCTTTCTTCCCGAAGAGGTCGCTCAACTCGGCCACCTCCGAAGCGCGGATCCAGTCAGCGATCTCCTCGTTGAGGACAAGATCGTCCGGCCCTATCTGACCCGACGCCACCCATTGCCTGAGTATGTCCAGATTGGCGGGTTCGAGTCGGCTGCCGTCCCGTCTTTTTACCTTCCAGTATTTCGGCCCATGGGCTTCATCCGGCCCCATCGTTCTCCCTCATCTGCGGCTGCTTTTTACATATTTCGATTGCGAATGTATTTACAAGTTCATTATACATATGGAGTTTCATCAACGTCAAGGAGAACGATCCCCCTCCTGCTCATTATCGGGATATGCCTGCGTATTTGAGGGCGCTCCACAGCCCCCTGGACACTCGCGCGATCTCATGCGGAGACTTCAGCTTCCTCATCCGCGCCAGGATGTAACGGGGTCTGAAATAGAACGTTCGATATGCCCCCGCGATAAGTTCCTGAAGTCTTTCGGGACTAAGCTCCCTGGTTCCTACCAGCGGTGCGCGACTGGTGAATAACGACCAATCTTCGGTGAGAAGATCCTGCTGTTTAAGTTGATCGTAATAGGCGGTATTCGGGTAGGGAGTGGCCGCGGTGAATTGAACGATGTCGGGATTCAGCGACGTGGCAAGTTCGACGGTTTCCTTAACGGTGCTCTCCGTTTCGCCCGGGAGACCGATGATGAAAAAGGCCATTGTCTCTATCCCACTCCGGCGGCATACATCGAAGATTTTGCGGATTTGCTCGCGCTCGATCGGAACACGTTTCACTGCCTTCAGAATCTGAACGCTCCCGGATTCGACACCGAAATTGATCTCCTTGCAGCCGGCCCGCGCGAACGCTTTTATCATCTCTTCGCTCGCAAGATCGACGCGTGTTTCACAACGCCAATCAACCTTTATTCCGCGAGCGACGATGAGATCGCTGATTTCGATTGCCCGATCCTGATCCGCTGTAAAGAGCGGGTCGCGAAAAAGGAGTTCTCGAACACCGTATCGCTGCACGCATTCCTCAATTTCATCGACCACGTTCTGAGGACTTCGAGCGCGCCATTTCGTCCCATGCCCGATGCGGTACGGACAGTAACTGCACCCAAAAAAGCAACCCCGGCTGGTGAGCATTGTGGTAAACGGTTTCTTTCCCCACACGGCCGATCGATATTTCTCCATCGGAAGCAGATGCCGGGCGGGAAAAGGAACCGAATCGAGGTCGCTTATCATCGGTCTGTCGTCGCAGCGCAGGATATCGTTATCGGACCTGAAGGTCAAACCTGGAATTTCTTTTATTGGCAAGCCCCGCGCGAGAGTATTGGCAACCTCGACCAGAGTATATTCCGGCTCTCCCCGGATGACGGCATCGGCGCGCGACTGCCGAAGCGCTTCCTCCGCGAATACCGACACATGGGGACCCAACAACACGACAAAAGCCCGGGGGACGGCCTCCTTTAATGCATCCGCCATGGAAAGATCGTCAGCGATGGAGGGCGTCGCGGTATTGACAGCAATCAAATGATAATCCCGCGCGCGTACCCACTCGAGCACTTTCGCCGGTTTAAGTCCGAGCGCCACGGCGTCAAGGATATCGACATCGTGCCCGTCGTTCTCAAGCACCGCCGCGCAGTAGGCAAGGCTCAAAGGTGGGACCATGTTGGTGCTCTTGACCTCAAACCCGAAGCCGCCCATATGGTCACGGCTGATGGTAACGTTCCTCTCAGGCTGGGGATTGAGCAGTAATGCTTTCATACGTCAGACGGTCCGATCTCGTTTTATCCTGTCCCACATCGAGCTGAAATCGCCTTTAAAATACCTGACGCTTGCGGTCGCCAGATAGACCGCCACAAGAGCCATGGCGGGTATCGACGTCATCATGCGCAAGAGAAAACCTCCCGGCTCACTCACAAGGGGAGCGAGCAGCGCCGTTCCGAACACATAACAGCCAAAGACCGCCGCAGCCATCGCGGCCAGGAGGGGAAGACATGCGCCCGGATTGAAAAAAATGCCATAGACAAGCGCCGCAAGGAATGAGAGAGCAAGAAGGTATACCCTCAGCATGCGGAATAAGGAGTATTCGGGAAAGATCAACATCCCATACCATCCGTAACGGGGGTTAAACAATAACCCGGAGTGTCGAACCACGGATTGCGTCATGGCGCCGATATTGCGCTGCTTCTGCCTGGAAAAATCATCAAGCGTCTCCGCTGCGTGATAGGTCGCCATCACGCCCGGTTCGAACCGTGCCCGGTACCCGTTCTTCCTGAGCGCAATGCCGAACTCGCGATCCTCATAAATCACATCGGTCGAGAAATCCCCCACCGCTTTGAGACGAATGAGCGACAACTGACCGAACAGGCCGGCGGCGCTGTCGAGAAGGCTCTCACCCAGCTTCTGTGCATTCTGGATATCAAACAGGAACTGAGAGACCCGGGTCAAGTAGCTCGCGTCGCGGTTGCGGACGGTGATGCCTGCGGAAACGGCCCCAACCAGAGGATCGGCCAAATGTGCGGCCAGTCTCTTGAATCCGTCGGGAGGCGCCAGGATCGTGGCGTCGGTAATAGCGACGATATCCGTCTCCACATGGGAGAACGCTTCCTTCTGGGCGACTATTTTCCCCTTGCGCTCACCCGTCTGGAACAGCTTGACTCCATCAGTTTCGAACTCGCGCACTATTTGTGCCGTCTGGTCCGTGGAGCCGTCGTCGACCACGACCACCTGGAGAAGTCCGTCGGGATAGTCCGATGCAAGCACGTTTTCGAGTTTTCGGCGAATATGCTTCTCTTCATTGTGCGCAGGAACAACAACGGTCATCGGGGGAATGAAATCGTGTTCGATCCGCGGCGAACGCGCAAGCCCCGCAATGAGCATGACAAAGTTGTAGACGACGTATTCACCCAATGCGATACAGAGAGCGCCAATTGATAGTGCCAGTATGAACGATGCCATTTCCCTTGGAATCCAGGTTCGTGTTATAAATGCGCATGGCGGGTAACCCGCATGCGAAGGTTGTATTCTCCAAAGAAATTCCAGTTGGAATTCAGACTGATATCGATAGACAGCCTGGCGCCGGAGCGGATAATCCTGCCGATTTCACCCTCCACTATCCGCAACGAATATTTATTCTCATTCGATGAAACAATAAATCCATCTCGCTTGTCTACCGACTCTATGTCGTACTGTCCTTGAAGATCGATCCTGACCTGATTGACCCTGATATCGCCTGCGATGGTCTTGACGTCAAGACAAAGATCGGCCGAGGGCAAATTGTCATCCCCTGTCCGGCCTGAAACGACGGAGAGCGTCATGTCATGGAATGCGGTTCGATATCGGTGCGCGCGGTGTCCATCGCCGGAATCTTCCGAGGCAAAACCCAGCACGTTGATACGAGTTGCCCTGCCGATCCCCTCGATCGGCGGATCCACGCGATGCCGGTCCAGCATAATCTTGATTATCGGCGCCAGTTTCAGCAACCATCGTCCGGGCCGGACCTCTCGCAGCATCGTATAGACAGCCTGCCTGACCACGCCACCCCGATCATAGACTCCATCGAAGGCCGGCCGGAGCCGAAGTCCACGGTCGAGAATCCACTCCGGTTCCTCTTTTGAAATTCCAACCTGCAATCCCTGTCCACCGGCCGGCCCGAGGGGTAAATACTCTTCCCGCGTTGAAGCCCGGCAGCCGGGAAGCAGGACTGCGGGCAAATCATTTTCACCGTGGCGGCAGGCATCGAGAATGAATTCGACAAAGGCGTCAGTGACAAACGTCGGTTCAATGTGGATGCTCTCAAATCCCGAAGGGAAGTCCAAAAACCATGTTTCACAGAACCCGCCGTCGCGTTCTTGAAGCCTGGCGATGTTCTCAAAAAGCTGCCATCCGAGATTTCGCCATTTCTCCTGTCCGGACGCTCTTGCCAATCTTAAGAAGGCGCGTGCGATCAAGAGACCTCCCCATACGTCGATGCGAGGGGTTATCGATCGCGCCAGCCCGTCAAAAGAGGGTTCCGCGAGGTATTCCGGCGAGCGAGGCCTTATCCACTGGAGCGCATAGCTTGCCCATTTTTCAGCATTTTCAAGCGCGCTTGTGTCATACGCTAACGCGTGCCAGTCAAGATTCGCGTGAATGCATGCCTCGGCGGTGATGCCGTCGGCTTCATCGTAGTCAACGTCTCTCAAATACTGCCGGCATTCGAAAAAACTTTCCTCCCGATTGACAAAGCGAATGCCGGCCGCAGCCGGGTCATGTCGCTGTTCTTCCGTATGGGAGTATCCAGCCACGAGCGCGCGCACTGCCTCGGCTGTGCTTGCCACACAACCCGCATGGGCGCCGTCCCTCTTGCCCGAAAGCAGGGCCGGCCAGGAACCGTCCTCACGCTGAATGCCCGCAAGCCAATCCGCGCCCGCTCTTGCCATCTTGCCAAGGGCCTCATCGCGGCTGAGCGAACAGTATTCGAACAGACGTCGAACCACGGTCCCCATCCCGCCGGGAAATCCCACGAAACCGGTGCCGTGATGTGTGAATGCCTCCAGGCCGCGCCCGTTGTAATAGGTGGTTGTATGCCATAAGGGAGCATCACCATCGCCAAAGCGATACGATCCTTCCGCAATTTTCGCCAGTAACTCCCGCTCCCGGCGTTCCACGTCTCCGCATCCCACTTCTCCAAGCCGTCTATAAAGCACAAGCTTCGTGAGGTCGTCAGTGATATGGGAGTGCTTGAATTCGATCGATTCGAAACCCGGCACGTTCTTGACCGGCAGATGCACATGGGTTTTGTTGCGCGCATCCCACACCCTGTCGTAGAATCGAACGCTTGCGCTCAACATTTCCGACAGGGATTCCGCCGAACATCCACGACCAGGCAACTGTGGTCGATAGAGATCGTTCTCACACGCCTGAATGCATTCAACCCAGGTATCCGCCGCAACCAGGAGAAAGTTCGCCTCGACCGATTGTCCGCCTGAAAAGGCCAGGTTGTGCCTTTTTCGCAGAGTTCCTGCGCCGAACCATCCGGATTGCCTTCGCTCGATCTCGAATTCATTGAGAATCGCAGCAGAAAAATCAATGGCGGCCTCGGCGCCGCTGGCCCTTATGAAAACAGGCGCGGGACCTTTTGGAAGCGTCAAGACTTTTGGGAATACCAGAGCGAACGCCCTCGTTCTTTCCTGCCAGCAAGCGATCGGCATTTTCGAAAAAAGCGCAGAGTCGTATCTGGCGGGCGCCTTCATGCGATATTTATAATACGTATTGTATGGAAAGCCAAGTCTTTTTCCGCGAAGGGGTTCGCCCCGCGACGTATCATATTTTCTTCCGCCGACGAACGCGGCGTGGGGATAGAACTCTCCCAACCGCAGTCTGAGGATTTCGAGCGGAAGCAACCGGTCGGGGCTCTTCTCGGCTGTCCAGCGAATCTTGAGGCGAACGACTCCATCCTCCGTCGAAGTCGTCGTGTTCGCGCTCACTCCTTCGGGCGGGCTCGTCGACAGAGCGCCTACGAGCACGTCGTCCAGAAGCAGCGAACCATCGGCTATATCAAGTCGGTGAAGCGCCATCGTTTCTTGCCGCCAACCAGAAAAGGATTCCCATCAGGACCGGTATACCCAAACCTATTATGTCATACATAAAGCTGACGAGAAGCGCCTGATCGTAACTTGCCAGCACCGGAGGCTTCTGAAGCAATATTATCATTGCGGCTTCCCGCACACCGAACCCGGAGAAACTTATCGGGATCATTGAAGAAAGAAGCGCGGGAGGAACAACAAGGGAGATACGCCATGGTTGCGTATCAATCGCCGAAGCCTTACAGAAACACCACACCTCCAGAAACACTATCCCCCAATAGATCAGTGTCAAGAAGCCGGCTTCGAAAATGCGACTCGGCGACACCGTTTGCCAGAGTTCGTGGAGAGAGACCCCTCTCCTCCGTGCCCATAGGATCGCAAGGGCCAGGGCGGCGAAGAGCGAAAACACTGCAAGAGCAACCATGAGACCCAAACCGGAACCCAGTTGCACGCGCAAGCCGGCGCGGAAAAAAATAAAAATGCCGATTGCTGCGAGCGGTCCCAACAAAAGCAGGTCGAGTGCCCTCTCGCCCACAAAACACGCGAGCCCGCGGGCCACCGGCACCTCTAACTCGGACTGCAGCATATATACCTTCGTGACCTCGCCCACCTTTGCGGGCGAGATTACCCCCGGCAGAAACGACACCATCTGAATCCGCAAAATCTGCCACAGACTCCCCCGTACCTCCCCGCCCAGCACCATGACAGCCAGTCGCCGCGCGCGCACAACCTGCCCGGCCACAATCAGGATAATGGAAAGAAAAAGAAAGGGATAGCGAAGTTGGCTCAGATGACTCAGGCTTTGCGCCAGGTTTGCATGGCGGAACAGAAAAAGCAAAATTGCGACGGATATGCCAACTTTCAACGCTAAAGAGAGTTTTCTCAATAAGCCAGCTCCGAATGCTACGGGCTCCGCTTGTCTATCAGATCGGCCAGGAGTCCGATGACTGCCACCTGTATTGAAAGGGATATCAGAATAATGACCGTCACATCCATGACCTGACGGAGCACGATCCCGCTGTAGAGCAGCAGCGCAAGGCCGATCAAGAACAGGCCTCCGCTTATGGGAATGAATATCTTGAGAGGATTGAAATACATTATGGTGCGGATAATTGTCGACAGGAATCCCAGCGTGTCGGCGAATGGCCGTATCTTGCTCCTTCCCGTACGCGGATGATAGTCGATAGGGCTGAAGCGCACGAGATAGTCATTGCTCAGCATGGCGAGCGTTATTGTCGTGGTGAAAGAGAATCCCTGCGGAAGGATTTTCAGGAACCGCACGAGCGCGGACTTGCGCATCACCCTCATGCCGGAATTAAGGTCCGGGATATTTGTGGAGGCCAGGTAGTTTGCCAGTCCTCTCAACACCCATTTGGCGGGTCGCCTCAGCAGCGGCATGGCCACGTTCTCTCCGGTCCGGGCCCCGACAACCATATCGCAGTCTTCCATTGCATTTACGAGCGCCGGCAAAGCCTCCGGAGGGTATGTGCCGTCGGCGTCCGTTATCGCAATAAGCTCGTGGCTCGAAGCTTTCAGACCGTGTTTGATTGCCGCTCCATAACCGATGTTACGTTCCGTATCGATGACGCGCACACCGTCATGCCGCGCGGCAGCTTGAGAGGTTCCATCGGTCGAGCCATCATTGACCACGATAATTTCATATTCGATTCCCGCTGACGACATCGCCGATGACAATCCTTTCAGCACGTCGCCGATACCTTTTTCTTCGTTGTGGGCGGGAACTATTATGGAAACGGGCTCTGGCAAGAAGACCTCCCTATTGCCGGTCATTATAGCATGGTAACTGCCGATTCAGACATGCCCTGTCAGGTCGCTCCTTCTCACGGCCCCGACAACTCGCGCCAGGCGTCGGGCAGGCATTGAATCATATCACTCGCAATCATTCCCCACTCGGTGAAGCGTTTTGCCGCGATGTCTCCTGCAAGCCCGTGCAGATACGCTCCCAGAACGGCCGCATCGGCCGCTTTTACGCCCTGGCAGAGAAGCGCGGCAAGGATTCCCGTCAACACGTCGCCGCTTCCTCCGGTGGACATGCCGGAATTCCCGGTTGTGTTGACATACAGGCTGCCGTCTGTCGTCGCGACCAGCGATGGCGCGCCCTTCAAAACGACCTCGACCTTCCATTTGGCGGCGTGGGCGGCCGCAACCTGTTCACGGTCTTTTTCTATTTCAGGTATTGAGAGCCCGGTGAGACGCGACATTTCGCCCAGATGAGGAGAGAATATCGTTTCCTTCTCACGAGAACGCATCACGTCGAAACGACCCACGAGCGCAATAAGTCCATCGGCATCGATGACCATTGGAAGCTCGACCTTTGCAGCGATCCTCCGCACAAGCCGTTGGGTCTCGGGATTCGTCGAGAGTCCCGGGCCGACGGCCACAGCCTGCATGCGACTTGCGAGCCGTTCTATCTCATCCAACGCTTGCAGGCTCAGGCTCTGGGAATCGGTTTCGGGAAGCGGTCGCGTCATTGTCTCGGTTAATCGGGCCTCCATCGCAACATTCAGCGAGCGCGGAATTCCGAGAGTAACCATGCCCACCCCCGCTCGCAACGCGGCCTCGCATGTCAGGCATGCGGCGCCCGTAAGCCCGGCCGAACCTGCAATCACAAGCAGATAGCCGTATGTTCCCTTGTAGGAATCCTTCGTGCGGGAAGGAACCAGAGAGCGGGCCAGTTCGAGCGTAATGGCTTCTGTCATTTTAGCAATGCCAGCATTTCGCGAACGGCAAGGTCGAGGCCCACCAGCACCGCGCGCGCGACAATATTGTGTCCGATATTGACCTCGTGGAGCTTCGGAATCTGTTTGATCGGAATAACATTGTTATAGGTGAGTCCGTGTCCGGCATGAACGCGAAGACCGAGCGCAACGGCCTGGCGGCCGCCCTGTATCAGCCTCTCGAGTTCGGCGGCTTGTTCCGTCTCTTTCCTGGCGTTGGCATAGGCGCCCGTATGCAGTTCGATTGCCGCGGCCCCGATTTTTTCGGATGCCGCTATCTGATCGGGGTCTGCCTCGATAAACATGCTTACCGGAATGTCGCCTTCATTCAGGCGGCCAACGGCGTCGGTGAGTTCCTCGACGTTCGCGGTTACGTCCAACCCTCCCTCGGTCGTCAGCTCCTGGCGTTTTTCGGGAACGAGCGTAATTTGGTCGGGCTTCACATCGAGAGCGATTCCGATCATTTCGTCTGTTGCGGCCATTTCAAGGTTGAGCTTCGTCTTCACGATTTTTCTCAGAAGATGAAGGTCCCTGTCCTGAATATGACGCCTGTCCCCCCGCAGGTGCACGGTTATGCCGTGTGCGCCCGCGAGTTCGCAGAGCACCGCGGCCGCGATCGGATCAGGTTCAACGTCCTGTCTGGCCTGTCTGACAGTTGCAACATGGTCAATGTTCACTCCGAGATGTATCATGGCAGTCTCTTTCTGTCGTGGTCTATACTGGAATAAAAAGGCAAAATGGCGGACAACCTCCGGCACCTCGACCCTAAACTGCCCGGGCCGGTGCAATCTCAGCCGAGTTCCTCTTGAATGACATCGACGACCGATTGAGCGAGGTCGGCTATTTCATTTTCATCCTCGCCCTCGACCATAACCCGCGCGAGCGGCTCCGTGCCGGAATACCTGACAAGAATCCTTCCGGACTCGCCAAGTTTCTCTTTAACCAGGCTGATGGCCTCTATGACACGGGGGATATCCTCTAAGGGCTCCTTTCGCTTAACGGTCACGTTAATCAATTTCTGCGGGAATCTCGTCATACAGGCGGCAAGTTCTTCGAGAGGTTTCCCGGTCTTCTGCATGAGCGCGAGGACCTGCAACGCGGTAATCATCCCGTCCCCCGTCGTATTGTAGTCGAGAAAGACGATGTGCCCGGATTGCTCACCGCCTACAGAGTATTTTCCCCGCAGCATCTCTTCTACAACATAACGGTCGCCCACCTGCGTCCGCACGATTTTCCCGCCCGCGCCCTTGATTGCCTTGTCGAGCCCGACATTGCTCATTACGGTGGTAACGAGCGTGTTCTGCGCGAGATGTCCTTCCTTCATCATATCTATCGCACACATCGCCATAATCTGGTCGCCGTCGACACACGATCCGTTCGCATCCGCCAATATGACCCTGTCGGCGTCACCGTCGAAAGCCATTCCCATATCCGCGCTCTGGTTCTTGATCTCGGCGCACATCTGCTCCGGATTTACGGAACCACAATTCTTGTTGATATTTGTCCCGTCGGGCTTCACATTGAGTGCAATGACTTCGGCCCCGAGTTCGGAGAGAACGCTCGGCGCGACCTTGTAGGTGGCCCCATTTGCGCAATCGACCACAACGCGCATCCCGTCAAAGGTCATCCCTTTGGGAATCGAACCCTTCACAAACTCGATATAACGCCCAACGGCGTCATCGATCCGAAATGCTTTCCCGACGTCACGGGCGGTCGGGCGGATATCATCTATCTCGCCGGAGGAAATGAGAAGTTCCATGCGCGCTTCGACATCGTCGGGCAGTTTGAATCCGTCACGCGAGAAGAATTTTATTCCGTTATCTTCATATGTATTGTGCGAAGCCGAAATGACAACGCCCGCATCGGCCCTCAGGCTCCGGGTAATGAGCGCGACCGCCGGCGTTGGCATAGGACCGACCAGCAGCGCATCGACCCCCATCGAACAGATACCTGCAACGAGCGCGCTCTCTATCATGTATCCAGAGAGGCGCGTGTCCTTTCCGATAAGGATTCGATGACGCCGATCGTCTTTCTGAAAGATGTGGCCGGCCGCGCGACCGAGCTTGAGAGCCGTCTCGCAGGTCATCGGCTCGATATTGGCGACGCCACGTATTCCATCGGTCCCGAACAAGTTACGCATAATTCATCTCCTGCTAAAAAAATGAAGGTTCATCCCCACTTCTTACCCATAATGGCGTCGGTCATCTTCGCGACGCGTGCCATCTGCTTGACATCATGAACACGAACGATGTGGGCCCCGTTTGCAATAGCCACAGCGACCGTCGCAGCGCCGCCTTCCAGCCTGTCATGAGGCTCCGTGCCAAGCACAATGCCTATGGTCGCTTTGCGAGACGACCCGATGAGGATAGGCCTGCCGAGCGCCCTCATCCGAGACACCTCGCGGAGTATTTCAAGGTTGTGGTCGACGGTTTTGCCGAAGCCGATGCCGGGGTCCACGATGAGTTGGTCAAAGCTGATACCTTCCTCAACCGCCGCATCCATCCTCTTTTCGAGGAACGAAATGATTTCCGGCATCAACGCGTCGTAGCGCGGATGTTCCTGCATCACCTTCGGCGAGCCCAGCATATGCATAAGTATCAGCGGGCACCCGCTCTCGCGCACCACACCCGCCATTTCCTTGTCAAAACGGAGCGCGCTGACATCATTGACAATCTCGGCCCCTGCATCGAGTGCCCGTCTGGCGATTTCCGCCTTGCAGGTGTCGATGGAAAGAGGGACGCAAAGGTTCTTTGAAAGATACTCTACTACCGGCAAGACCCGCTCTGCCTCTTCTTCGAGCGGCACGGGATCCGAGCCCGGCCGGGTCGACTCGCCGCCGATGTCAATTATGTCAGCCCCTTCCTCCGCCATCTTCTCACCCTGTGCAACGGCGGCATCAAATCCGTGAAAGCGCCCGGCGTCAGAGAAAGAGTCGGGAGTGACATTGAGGATGCCCATAATGCGGGTTCGGTCGCCGAAAGAAATGGATCCATTTCGGAGGGAAAGTGTGAACTCCCGGGTGGAATACCGGTCAACGGCGGAAACGAACGCTTCACAGGAGGTTGCCGCCGGTCCTGCGTCTGCGCCCGCGGAGCGGTCCATGCACACTTTCTCACAGGAGCCTATATACGTGCAGAAGTCGGTTTCACCCGCCGAGAAGACAGATACGACGCCACTTGATTCCCGGGCGACGTTCTCGAGATACCGGACCTCATCGGTTGAAGGATCTTCAAGGGCAAACGCGCCCACCCGCGAATCACCGAGAAGCGGGAGTATAGTGGAATGAGCGCTTGATGGCGCCCACTGGGGAGGTTGGGAGATTTCGCCAAGATAGAGCAGGCGGCGTTTAGGAAACGGATTAACTCTGCCCATCATTGAGGATTTTTTCTAATTGACTCCCGTCTATGACCTCGAGCTCCGTGAGCTTGTTAGAGAGTCGTTCGAGTTTGTCTTTGTTTTGCACGAGCAGATTTTTTGCGCGTTCGTAGCACTCATCGATAATGCAACGCACCTCTTTATCGATTTCCGCTGCGATCTCCTCACTGAAATCGCGGTCTTTGAGGAAATCACGACCGAGGAACACCTCTTCGTTCTCGCCGAAGGCAATGGGGCCGAGCTTTTCGCTCATCCCCCATTCGCACACCATTCTCCTTGCCAGTTGAGAAGCGGTTTTTATGTCATTCCCGGCGCCGGTGGTTATTTCGTGCAGCATCAGTTCCTCGGCTGCTCGTCCGCCCATCATTATTGTGATGAGGTTAACAATATAGGTGCGCGAATACGTGTGCCGGTCTTCTATGGGCAAATGCTGCGTGAGGCCCAGCGCCCGTCCGCGCGGGATGATCGTCACTTTGTGCAGGGGATCCGTGCCGGGAAGCATATACCCCACAAGCGCGTGCCCGGCCTCATGATAAGCGGTGTTCTGCTTCTCATCCTCGCTTATGAACATGCTCTTTCGTTCCGGCCCCATCAACACCCTGTCCTTGGCTTCCTCAAAGTCCTGCATATCGACACAGTCCTTGTTCCTGCGCGCAGCCAGCAACGCGGCCTCGTTGACCATATTTGCAAGGTCGGCGCCTGAGAAACCCGGTGTCCCGCGGGCGAGAACCTTCAAGTCCGCGTCCGTATTCAGTTCGATCTTTCGGGTATGTACCTTGAGAATACCCTCACGCCCGAATATGTCGGGATTGTCGACAACGATCGAGCGGTCAAACCGGCCCGGGCGAAGAAGAGCCTTATCCAGCACGTCCGGCCTGTTTGTCGCAGCCATGAGGATGACACCTTCGTTACTGTTAAAGCCATCCATCTCGACCAGAAGCTGATTCAGTGTCTGTTCGCGCTCGTCGTGTCCCCCACCCAGGCCTGCGCCTCTCTGACGGCCGACCGCATCGAGTTCGTCGATGAATATGATGCAGGGGGCGTGCTTCATTCCGGTCCCGAAGAGATCACGCACACGGGCCGCGCCCACGCCGACAAACATTTCCACAAAGTCGGACCCGCTGATGCTGAAGAAGGGCACTTTTGCCTCACCCGATACCGCGCGGGCGAGCAGCGTTTTGCCTGAGCCCGGCGGCCCCATAAGCAAAACCCCCTTGGGAATCTTTCCGCCGAGACGGGTAAATTTCTTGGGTTCCCTCAGAAAGTCGATGATCTCTTCAAGCTCTTCTTTTGCCTCCTCGACACCTGCCACGTCCTCGAACGTGATTTTCGACTGCGTCTGGGATTGCAGACGGGCTCGGCTCTTGCCGAACGAGAGGGCTTTATTGCCGCCGGATTGCATCTGGCGATAGGCGAAATACCAGATGAGCAGAATGATCAGCGCAAAGGGCAATATCTGAATGAGAATCATCTGCAGCACCTTCGGCGCGTAAGGCTTCTCCTGGTACTGCACATTGTTCTCTTTCAAGATGTTGTGGATCTGGGAGTCGGTGGTAAACGTCTTGAATGACCGATCTCCGGAGAGCTTTCCGGTTACGGTCAGGCCACCATCGATTCCGGAGGCTTCATTGGCCTGAAGGGTCACTTTGTCGACCATTCCGTTTCTCACAAAATCTACAAATTCGGCATAAGTAATCTCTTCAGGCTGCTCCTGCTCGTTTTTGCGGAAAAGGAGTAATAGAACCATCACCATGACGATGACGACCCAGAATGCGATGGTCTTGTATCTGTTATTCATTAAGCAAACGGCCTCACGTTATTGAACTTATCCTGTTATAGTTACGTTTTTGGTGGAATGAATAATTATCCGTTTAATAGTAACATAATACGGCCAAAATAACAACAATGACACCGCTTTCCGACTATTCGGGAGTCACGCCACAAGTATGCAAATATCCTGCAATTCCCGATATCTTTCCTCATAATCCAACCCATACCCCACCACGAATTTGTCGGGTATTGTGAAACCGACATAATCCGGTTGTAGCGATTCATTCCGCCTCGCTGAAGGTTTGTCCAGTAATGTACACAGTCTCAAGCGTGCGGCGCCACACTCCGCGAAATGATCGATCAAAGACCGGCACGTAAGGCCGGTATCGATGATATCCTCAATGATAAGAACATCTTTGCCGTGAAGTCCGGCGGAAGGCTCCCATGAGAATTCCACCTTCCCCCTGCTGTCTTGACCCTGATAACTCGAAGCCATGATAAAATCGAGTTCGAGGGGAATCCGTATCTGCCGGATGAGATCGGCGGCGAAGACGACCGCCCCCTTGAGCACGCATATCAGCAGGAGATCCTCGCCCTCGCAATCGCGCGAGATAGTATCGGCAAGTTCCCTGACCCGCTCGGCCACGAGTTCTCTGCTGAGAAGAACTTCCAGATGTTCATCTCTCATAATCGACCCTGAACGCTGAGCCTGTATCCGGTTTGAGCCTGAATTTCCTGTCGATGGCGTATCCCATGACCCACATGATCTTTCCGTTCGAGACGAGCAGCGGTACACGATCGCGGAAAAATCGGGGCACCTTCTTGTCGATGAAAAAATCCTTCAGCTTCTTGCTTCCGCTCGATCCCAGAAGACTGAAAGAATCGCCGGGCCGTCTCAGCCTGATCTCGACAGGCGGTCTCACCTCGTCGAGATTGAAATACTGGCGGTTCGGATTGCATAGCCGCACAAGACGACGGGACGACGAAATGCTTTCCATCACCTTTGTTTTTACCACAATATCAAGTTCGGGAATAGACGTTGTGCCGTCTATCGAGACATTAAAGGTCTTCGTCGAACTTTGAGGCTGTTGCATGTTCCCGGAGATCAGGCCCATCCCCTCGCTGATTTCAAGCCTGAGACCTCCGGGAAGGTCGAGCATGCCGGAATCGGAACGAAGCAGCGCATCGGCTTCATCAAAATGCACCGTCTCGAGCATAGACGCCCGGGCGTCGGCCAAAGAGACGAGGGCCGAGACAATCCGTTTCCTCAATGAGGGATGGAGCGTGGCAAGCAGGCGAACATCGAACACAAGCCATCCGGGCTTTCTCTCGATAATCATCTCCGAGGCAAGCAGGCCGGATTCGGTCTCCATAAAATCGTTCTCTATTGCAAGCGCCGACGCGGCATTTGCCAATCGCTGCTTGATTTTGGGATTATACTCCTTCTTGAGATGGGGTATGAGTTCCAGGCGGATCTTATTCCGCAGATATTCGAGGGATTCGTTCGATACATCCTTGCGGTACTTCAGCTTGCGGGTTCGGACGTAGCACATGATGTCGCTGCGCCACTCATTCAAAAGGGGCCGAATCAAAGTCGGGCGTCCCGTTGATTTCCCAAGCAACCTCACCGGAGGGATACCCGCCAGCCCTTCCGGACCGGCCCCTCTCATCAGGCGCATCAATATTGTTTCGGCCTGGTCGTCGGCCGAATGCCCGACGGCTACCTTATCCGCGCCCGCTGATATCGAGGAGCGGACAAAAAAATCGTACCTTAGCGTGCGCCCGGCGGCCTCGATGGAGAGCCCGGCCGCTTTCGCATATGCGCCGACGTCGCCGGATCCCGACACGAAGGCGAGGCCCTTTCCGAGAGCGACCTGTTCCACGAATTGTGCGTCCCGTTCCGAAGCCGCTCCGCGGAGTTTGTGATTGAAATGAGCAACAAAGATGGTGAGCGAATATTGGGACCGGAGATCCTCAAGAACATTCAACAGGCAGATCGAATCAGGGCCGCCTGATACACCCACGAGCACCTTATCGCCCGCAGCGAGCATCCCGTGCTGTTCGATTGTCTTCTCGACATTTTTTCTTAAGCTGTTTGGCACTCAATAAATATAACATTCCTGGAGAGTATCATTCAAGCTGGAAATTCTTGCGGCATTTATTATGGCGAGGATAATTTTGGCGGAGGCATGGAGGAGATTGCATCCTGAATCAGCGGGAAAAGGAGATTACGGTCCGGGACTCAGCAATCATTTCTTAATCTTTGTCCATTTACCTTTTTTCCTCTCCCATTTTGCAATGTTGAATGAAACCCGCTTGACACCTTTTGTTCGCAATATGACACCTTCCAATAGGATAAGCAGCTTTGCGGCATCGCGATCGCTGGCCTCAGGTTCAGTAAGCCTTTTCAGTTCCCCTCGTATGTTAACCGTTCCTGAAGTAGTGCTTATCCCGAGGCGAGAGAGGTCCAGATTGTTTTCAATAAGTATCTTTCGCACTTTCGCATTGACTTTAAGGTCGGCTTCGGACATCGCTCGGTATCCCCTTGGGATTATGCAAAGGTGCGAAATAACCCCGCGCGAAAAATGGCAGTCGGCCCGGGAATATTCTGAGGCGCCAGGCATGGATAGTAAACTCATTTGTACTATTAGGGTTGAATGTAGCATTGCGCGGCGCAGAAAGTCAAGACACTGTCCTTGAAGTGTTTCCCTATTTA
>CAYZZY010000028.1:2638-17679 GCA_964482745.1 uncultured bacterium | reverse complement strand
GAGATCGATCGGGCCAACTCGCTCCTGACCGAATTCATGGCGGATAACCTCGACAGCGTTCTTGCCGGGTTGCGGGGGCTGATGAAAGAATTCGGGGTAGGGGACTGATCTCACTTTCTGCGTGTCCATATTTACAGGCCGAGTATGAAGGGAACTGTACCCGGGGCCGATGTATGGTTCCGGCTATCCCGTGGCTACCATATTATCCGCGGGGCATTGTAGCGTGAGCGCAGAGTTTCGTTGTGTTCTCTGGAGCCATCCAGGTTCGCGCTCTTGAACACCGGCGGTTCGACGCCGTTTTCGAGCATCCACCGGACGGCTGCGATCGTGATCTCGTTCATTATGTATGCGCCCGTTATGGTAGATGTCGGGCCGAGTGGGATCTCAAATCCTTCAAGGGTGACCGAAGCATCGCCCGCCTCCCCCATATTGTCAATGACGACGTCCGCAAGCTCGAACAGCCGCTTTCCGCTCGGATGCCTCGACTCCACCGATTTTGAATGCGCCAGGGAAGTAATGGCGACGACTTTAAGCTTGTTCTCCTTTGCGATCATCGCGACTTCTATGGGAAGCGCGTTCCGACCGGAATTCGATATCACGATCATCGAATCATCTTCACCGAGGCGAACGGGTTTCATCAGGGCGCGGGCGTAGCCTTCCACGCGTTCGGCCAGTCCCCTCAGTGGATCGATTATCGCGCTCACCGCCGCCAGACCGCCCGCGCGGCCATGGGCCTCATAGGCAATCGCCGCCGAGTGGCCGCTGCCAAAGGTATGTACGATGCCCCCGTCCTTGATTGTTTTTCCTACGATGGCTCCCGCGGAAATGATGGCATCGAATTGGGTCGAATGAATTTTCGAAAGGAGCGCAGCCGCCGTGTCATGGTATGTGTTCATTTCCCCTTGTTCTCCTCGCGCTTGGCGAAAAATCTCATCGCGGAATTGATCTTTTCAGGTTGTCGATTATACCTGGATTTATCTCGATGTCTATGGATTGCAGGCCGACGATAAGGGCGCCGGCAACGGGTTGAAGGCCGGATACGAATACACACGCGTGCGGGCGAATGCGCTTGATCCCGGCAATGAGAGCCTGTACGAGAAGGCTCCCGGCGTGTGGAATTCCTCCAGCAAGTACAACCGGGAAGTCATCGTCCTCGTCATATAATTCCTGCAGCACTGGAGACGCGAGCGAGGCCAACCGGGCGCCGGCATCGCGAAGTATCAGCGAGGC
The DNA here is from genome assembly GCA_964482745.1 of uncultured bacterium. GTDB lineage: Bacteria > Abyssobacteria > SURF-5 > SURF-5 > SURF-5 > CAYZZY01. The sequence continues at coordinate 16,449 of CAYZZY010000028.1, read as the reverse complement.
GACGGCGTCGCCCTCTTCCGCCGCTGTGAACACGCATCCCGCGAGCGAGGCGAGTTCATGCCGGCTCATGGGAGGATCATAGAGACGCTTTTTGAGTTCTTGCATGTCGCCGATTTTGAGATGGGAAAATATGTGTTCCCTTATGACGGTTTCCGGACCCCGGTTGTCGTCTGCTTTGACCGCAGCGCGCAACGCCTCCCTGGCTATGTCATAGCCACTGCCTTCGTCTCCTATGAGCGGTCCCCATCCGCCGGCATATCTCTCTTCTCCCTGCGCATTTCTCCCTTTGCAGAATGAGCCTGTGCCCGCCATTATGACAACGCCGCAAGCCTGTGTTCTTGCTCCTGTCCGGGTCCGGTCTGCTGCCCCGAAAATGCCGGCTGCAAGGCATGCCTCGAACTCGTCTATAACGATCACGTTCTCCGTTCCCGAGCGACTTGACAGAATGAAATGAGCGGAGGGGGGCAGGTGAGCGCCGGTAAGGATCGCGGCAGCGACCGTAACATTAGACGATCCAAGTGCTTCGGAGAGAGAGGTTTCGATCTCAGAGCCCGCAGTCTCAAGCGAGACGAAGTTCGTATTCGCCGGGCCACCGCTGCCGACTGAGAGTATATGGCCGTTTTCATCGGCAATGCAGCACCGGGTGGCTGTTCCGCCGGCGTCCACACCCAGCACCGTTCGCATTTGCTTTCTTTCTCCATCACCGTGCCCTGTAGTAACGACATAACTAGTTGTCTTAGAGCGACTTATCAGGGTCACAGGCAAACGGGAAGGCTTTGTGGCGATGTTTGACAAAACCTTTTCCCGATGGTATAATGTTAACTGGTTTAGTGGGTCTGGTCATATCGATTATGCTTGGCCCATCCAGGGTGTATTAACTCAAGGTTGCATTATGGGTGTAAGGCTAAACATCCAGGATAATCCATTGCTCCGTACGAGACCGGAGGTGGCGGAGCCCGGTCTGGCTACCGCTTTGTCTGCCGCGAACCGGCCGGAAATCGAAGCGCCCAAGCAAGGGTTTGGTCCGTCATTTCCTCTCGCAACCGCTCCATTGGATAGTTCGAACGCTTTATCAACTCTTACCCGGACAGACGAGATCAATTCTTCCGCTCAGAATCAGCCATTTTCTGCCCGCACGACCGAGACAGTTACCGGAGGCAATCGTGCCGATGGCCTCGGTGGTCCGCTGCCATTGAGGCTTCGCGATTTTCGCTATCTGCAGGCTGCCGAGTCCGCACGCGAGCAAGATCTTCAAAACCAACAAAGGCGACTCGAACGCAGGCTCGATACCGCGAACACTCGGCTGAAAAATGCAGATTCTGAAACCGCCCGCATCGACACCCAACTCAAACGGGCCCGCCTGGAATCGGACCTGGAAATGATTGCCGGCGAAATCGGGCGGTTCCGATTGAGGTATGCCTTTGGCGGACCTTCCATGAACACGGGCTCTGTGGAACCGGCGCCCCCGGCTAACCAGGCAGTATCTGCATCTAATCGCGCACCCGCCCTCAATCTTCTCGCATGAGTTCAACTCCGGCGGATTTGCAGTTCCCTGATCGGTCATACTCTTTATGAACGGATGTAGTCTATCTTGGAAACGAACAATTGTCAAACAGACAGGCAGGGCAGGGGGATCAGTCCTTCAGTTTTCGGGGGATGAAGAATAATCTGTTTGATGACTATCGGGGGGGGGCGCCGGCAAAAGATCTTTAATCCGGGATGCTGTTGAAGGGAAAACATCTAAAGAACAATGAGAATGTTGATAGGCTAGAACCGCGCAAGATATCCAGCAAAGGAGAATCTGCCCCACCTAAATCCTCTAAATCAATTCGGATGGTGCCTTTTCTTCTCCGTAACGTTCCTCGCATTATCTGTCCCTTATGAGTCCCCATATAAAGGGGGGACAGATTCATCCTTTGCTATTGGAGGGGATTAGGGAAAATTAAAACAGGGCAGATGATAAACTATTGTCCTATTTTGCCAATTGCCCTCTCAAAACGCTTGTCTCCCAGCAAGTGTTCTGTCACAGTCAATCATCTGCCCATGAGCAAACTGGTTCTCCCTCCCGAAGGAGTGGTTCAGGCTCCAGAGGAGGTGGTGCTGGGGTGTAGCAAATTGACAATATGAAATGTATTATTGCAAAGCGCATGCCAAAGGCGAAAACCTTGGTGCCCAATTTGGCTTGAGCATATGTAATATCTTTATATTAAATGAGTTATGGAGATATCAGATCTTGCCAAAAAGATGTGATATCTTCCGTGACGTGATATGATAGGAATGTTTTGTTACATCCATCCCCCTGGCAAAAAATGCATAAGTCCATTATTATCATAAGTTTAATAAGAAATACGCAGGCGGTATAAAACGTTACGTTTTGCAGCCGGAAAAATTAGCGGCGAGGGGAGGGTTGCGTTATTTCGGGGATTTGTTTTGTCTTGAAAAGGTGGAGTTGTCCGGGATATTGTATTGAAGCATTTTTCGGTAAAGCTTGGGACGGCTAATCTTGAGGATGCTTGCGGCCCGCGTCTTATTTCCCCGCTCGCTTTCCAGGACGAGTTTAATATGCCGTTTTTCGATCTCGCTTAGCGAGAGTGAAGCCCGCGATTCGTACTCGCCGTCCTCATGTTTTTTATTAAGTGGAGGTATCTCGCGAAGTGTGATGAGATTGCTGTCGGCAAGTATTATCGCGCGTTCCACAACATTCGAGAGTTCGCGCACATTGCCCGGCCAATGGTATTTGGCGAAGGATTCCAGAACCTCGCTTGTCACTTGCATTTTATCGGCGTTGGGATGTTGGGACAAGTTGAGGAAATGATTCACGAGCAGGGGGACATCCTCTTTTCTCTCCCGTAATGGCGGCAGCGACAGCCTCAGCACATTTATACGGTAGAAAAGGTCTTCGCGGAATCGTCCGGCCGCCGCCTCTTCGCTTAGATCCTTGTTCGTGGCGCATATGACTCTCACGTCGACCTCGATTTCCTTGATATCGCCCACGCGCCTGAAGCGTCCGGTCTCGAGGACCCGAAGCAGCTTCACTTGCATGCCTGCGCTCATTTCGCTGACCTCATCAATAAAAAGCGTGCCGGTATCAGCGATTTCGAAAAGTCCGCTCTTTCTCTTCACCGCCCCGGTAAAAGCGCCCTTTTCATGGCCGAAGAGTTCGCTCTCAAGAAGAGTTTCCGGGACTGCCCCACAGTTTATGATAACGAGCGGGTTGTCGCTTCTATGGCTGTTCTGATGAATCGCGTTTGCAACGATTTCTTTCCCCGTGCCGCTCTCGCCCTCGATCAGGATTGTCGATTCGGTGGGCGCCACTCTTGCTATGAGATTCTTGATCTCATGCATTCTCCTGTTTTCACCGATGAGATTTACCGTGCCCGCCCTGAGCTGGAGTTCGTGATGCTTGTTGAGTCTTTCGGAAAGCTGTTTTTTCTCATAGGCTTTTTGAACGACTGCCTGCAGTTCCGAGAGCTGACAGGGCTTGGTCAGAAAGTCATACGCCCCGAGCTTCATGGCTTCAATAGCCACGTCCACCGTCGCCTGGCCGGTCAGAAAGATTGTTTCAGTGCGCGGCTGTAATTCTCTGCTTTTCTTGAATAGTTCAATGCCGTCCATCCCCGGCATACGAAGATCAAGTATGCCTACATCAAACTGGTCGGATTTCATCTTTTGCAGGGCTTCCTCGCCCGTGGCCGCCAAAGTCACGCCACAGCCGATCATGGTGAAACGTTCGCTCAGCAGATTTCTATAGGCTTCCTCATCATCAACGATGAGCAGTTTTACAGGTCTGATTTTCATTTTTTGGTGTATCTTCGCTGGTCAAGAGGGAGCCGAACAATGAAGGTCGTCCCCTTGCCGGGTGTGCTGTTTACCATAAGAGTTCCGTTGATACGTTGTACGATGCCGAAACATATTGAAAGCCCCAATCCGGTCCCTTTCCCGATAGGCTTGGTGGTGAAGAATGGATCGAATATTTTTTTCAGGTGCTCTTCGGCGATTCCGGGTCCGTCATCAGCCACTTCGACCACCAGCCATCCGTCCTCGGTCCGAGTGCTGACGGATACGGCCCCGTCCGGCACAACGGCATCGAGGCCGTTGTTGATCAGGTTGAGGAAGATCTGCTCAAGCAAATGAGGGTCGGCATAGAGCGCAGGCAGATTCGACTCCGTATGGATTTCTATGTTCTTGCCTTCCGACGTCGCTCGGTTTTCGAGCAGGGCGGCGATTTCTTCAATAAGGCGAGCGACGTTCACCTTGACCGCCTGAATATCGCTCCTTCGGGCGAAGTTAAGCAGCCCCTGCGTTATCTTCTTGCATCGCTCCGCCTGCTCCCGAATTATCTCCACATGTTTCATGAGTCTTTCTGCAATTTCTTCCGGTCGCTTGTCGGAATGATCGATGAGAAATCCGAGCTGTTCCGCTGTTCCGCTGATTACGGCTACCGGATTATTGATTTCATGAGCGACCCCCGCTGCCAGCTCGCCGATAGCGGCCATCTTGCTTGCCTGAAGCAATTGAGCCTCTATCAGGTTGCGTTCCGTGATATCCCTTGCAATTCCCAGCACGCCGACGACCGCTTCACCTTTCCGGATGGGGGTTATATTGATCAGTACGTTTACTATCCTGCCGTCGTTGGCGATGATGGCGGATTCGTATCGTTGCGGCGTGCCTTCAAGGGCTTTACAAAAATGCATCTCGCCTTCTGCCAGATCCTCTTTGATGACATATTCAGTGTAATGTCCTTTTTCCGTCGGGTCAAATCCGTATCCGGTGATTTCCTGGCCCATCTTGTTAAGAAAAGTGATGTAGCCCTCGGCATCAAGCGTGTAAATAATGTCGTTGGCATTGTCAATAAGGCTCTGCAGATATTCTTCTGTTTCCGCCACCTGCGATTCGAGTTCCCGCTTCTTGGTAATATCTTTTAACAGGACGAGGACCCCTTCGACCTCTCCCGTCTCCACTATCGGAATTCCCGCTATATTGACAATAATGCGGCGACCAAACCTGTCCTCTCGTTCCAGGTTCGTCAATTCCTTGAGCGTTCGTTCGCGAATAATTTGTCTGAATTTTTCTTCGATTCCAGCATTGGCCAGGTCGGGAAATAGCTCGAAGATGTTTTCGCCAATGAGCTCGCGCGTCTCCCACTCGTAATGTTCAAGGACATATTTGTTGACATGCTTGATCACACCTTGACAATCCAAGACATACACACCTACGTCAATAGAGTTGATGAGGGGCTCGAATATCTCCCCCATCCATTTCTGGAAAGGCAAGATGTCTCCTTGCTCAAGGTTCATCGATTTTTCGGGTTTCCGTTTCAGAGGTCTCATATTCTTCCTTGCGCTTCTTGATGCAAAGGGGTGAACGCGCGTTGCCTATTGCTGTTGCTCCTCTTGCCGGTCGGGTATGGTAAAGATGAACTTCGCACCTTTCCCTTTTTCGCTCTCGGCCCAAATGTCCCCGCCGTGCATCAGGATCAGTTTTCTGGCAATCGCTAATCCCAGCCCGCTGCCAGGCTGGGAAGGGGTGGCTGGATCCGATACTTTATAGAACTCGGAGAATACCTTCTTACAGTCCTCGGGTGAAAGCTCCGGGCCTGAGTTGCTGACGCAGATCCGGGTCCCGTCTTCATATCGGTCGGCGGTGAGGTTGACCTCGCCGCCCTCGAGCACGAACTTGAAGGCATTTGAGAGGATATTTCCAAGTATTGTCGAAAGTTTCTGGGGGTCCGCACAGATGCGCGAAACCTCCGGCGCCACCTTAATCGAAACCTGAATACTGTTTTTGCGGATCGCCCCTTCAAATGCTGTGACGGCAGTATCTATTGCGTTTTCGAGAGAAAACTCCGTTGTCTCCAGGGGCACCTTGCCGGTATCTATTTTGAATACGTCCATGATGTTTGCAATAAGGCCCTGGAGTTCAAGGCCGCTCGTGCGAATATTGCCGACATATTTGGTCTGTTTTTCGTTGAGTTTTCCGATCAACTCGTCCTGCAGCATTTCGGAAAAGCCGATAATAACGTTGAGCGGCGTGCGCAATGAATGGCTCATGTTGACGATGAATTCGTACTTTAAATGGCTCGCCTGCATGAGCTGTGCGGACATCGATTTCAACACGCGCTGCTGCATGTCCAGCTTCTTATTGGATTCCGAGGCGCTCTCGGATTCCTTAATGAGGTCGTCGCGCAACTGCTTGATTCTTAATATCGATTTGACACGTGCGATGAGTTCGGACTTGTCGACCGGTCGACTCAGGAAGTCGTCCGCGCCGGCGGCTATGCCTTTCACACGGCTTTCCATGTCCTGGAGCATGGTCACCATTATTACCGGGATGCCGCCTGTTTCGCGCCCGGCTTTTATCTCCTTGCAGACCTCGAACCCGCTTTTCTTCGGGATCATAATATCCAGCAATACGAGGTCGGGCTTGCTCTTTGAAATATACCGCAAAGCCGCTTCCCCGTCATGGACGCAGTCAATTGAGTAGTTTTCGCCCTGGAGTTGAGCCTTCATGAGTTCTGCGGTCGTCACATTATCTTCGACGATAAGGATGCTGGAGCGGCCGGGCATCGTACTTTTGCTGGTCATAAGCGGGTTCAACCTTTCTCTGTGCGGTTGATAAATTTCTCCACTGCTTTTGGGAATTCCCTTGTATCTATGGGCTTGGAGATGTATCCCGTGCACCCGTGGCAGAGAATTCGCTCTTCATCACCCTTCATGGCATGAGCGGTCAGCGCGACGACAGGGATCCCTTTCGTTTCGGGGTTCTCTTTTAATTTCTTAGTCACCGTCAGGCCATCCATGCCCGGAAGCTGAACATCCATCAATATCAGGTCCAGTTGCTCCCGGCTCGAAATGTCGAGCGCCTCCTGTCCCGTCCTCGCCGCGAGCACTTCGTATCCTTGAAGCTCGAGAAGATCGACCACCAATTCCATGTTCATTTCGTTGTCTTCGACAACAAGAATACGTACAGGGCTCATCTCGATTTCCCCCCTCTGCTCATGGCTGCAAGGCACTCCACCCTTTTGATTTCGTCCAGGAACTCCTGCCTGCCGTACTGGCCTTTCTGGGCGGCTGCCTCGATCTTGCCATTGAGCGAGCGTTTTTCCTCCAGAGTAAGGTCTTTGGCGGTAATGATTATTATTGGAATGTTCTTTGTCGTCTCTTCCATTTTCAAAAACTCGACCACTTCGAATCCGCTGATATCGGGAAGCATCAAGTCGAGAAATATCAAATCGGGCTCTTTCTTCGATGCGTGTTCAATTCCCTGGAGCCCTGTATATGCCCTGCTGACAGAAAAAGAATGATCCTCGAGTATGGTGGCCAAAAAATCCACGAAATCTATGTCATCATCCACAACCAGAATATCTGAAATCCGGTTGCCAATCTCCGTTTGGTGCAACCTTGCCATCCTCTCCAACAACTCGGCCCGCGAGACGGGTTTGACAATATAGTCGGCGGCTCCCAGGCTGAAACCGGTCTCTTCATCATCCAGCACCGATGTGATGACGACCGGAATATGCATCGTCTCGGGTGAAGCCTTCAATTCCTGCAGAATCTCCCAGCCGTCTTTATCCGGCAAAATGATATCGAGTGTAATAATCGATGGCTGCACCAGGCGGGCGGTTTCAACCGCCTCACTGCCGTTGGCGACATGGATAACCTGATACCCCGCCTCATCAAGACAGGCGGAAATCAGCTCAAATGAGTGGGGATCATCTTCTATAACAAGGACAACACCTTGTCCCCTGCCTGTGGTCGGTTTCTCGATCCCGCGCTCATTCGTTCCGACTGGAAAAGAGGATTGTTCAGGCGTGACCATATCCTTTTCCGTCACCGGGATGGTGAAGTAAAAAGAGCTTCCCTTGTCTTTCTCGCTCTCAACCCAGATGGACCCGCCATGAAGCTCGATAAGCTTCTTTGTAAGCGCCAACCCCAGACCGGTCCCCTCATATTGGCGCGCGTAGGAGCCGTCGACCTGCTGGAATTCCTGAAAGATACGTTCCTGGTCGGCCTTCTCGATGCCGATGCCGTTATCCTTGACGCAGAACTCGGCGTAGCACCTGACGACTGATTGCTCAGGGGAAGACATTTCGAAATCCTCCACCACATCGGTGAATATCTCGACGCAGCCATTCTGTGGAGTGAACTTTATCGCATTGCTCAGGAGGTTGTAGAAAATCTGTTTCAGCTTTTTCGGATCGGCAGTGATCGTCATGAGTTTTGGCGATATGTGGTGGCGGATCGTTATGTCTTTTTTCGCCGCCAGTCCTCTTGCGAAACTGACGATATCCGCCAACATGCCGGTGGCGGATATCGTCTCCGGATGAAGCTCCATCTTGCCCGATTCCACCTTGGAGAGGTCAAGGATTTCATTGATAAGTTGAAGCAGGTGCTTTCCGCTGACGGCCACGTTGTTTGCGTACTTGATCTGCTTTTCGGTGAGTTTTCCAAAGGACTGATCGCAAAGGATCTCGGAGAAGCCTATGATGGCGTTCAGGGGGGTGCGGAGTTCGTGGCTCATATTTGCAAGGAATTCCGATTTAAGCTTGCTTACCGCCTCTAATTGCTGGTTCGTCTTGTGGAGTTCCTCATTCATCACGAGCAACGCCCCTGTCCGTTCTTCCACTTTTTGTTCCAGCGTGCGGCTGTATCCTTCGATCTCGCTCCTGTAACGTTTTAGATCATTGGTCATCCTGTTAAACGATGTGCCCAATTCACCTATCTCATCGTTTGTTGTGATGATGACCGGCTTGTCAAGATCGCCGCTGGCCACTCGTTCGGTGGCGGCGACAAGCTGTTGTACCGGATCGACGATTAACCGCACAAGAAACACCGTCATGCCGATAGCCAGTATGACCACGGTGGCCGTGACATTCACGATCGTGGTGCGCGCCTGACGGATCTCCTCATTCATGGATTCCCGCGAGATGCCGATGCGGGCGACACCGATCCTTTCGACTACCTCCTTCGAATCGGATTCTTCCCCCATGCCGAACATGACTTCTTCCCCCGACAGGGAAGTTTCAATTTTTCTTGTCATTATCGGGGCGGCGATGTCATAGGCAGATGTCTTCGCCTCGTCTTTTGTGAACCATTGAATCCGCAGGTTTTTGGTTTTGAGAGCCTTTGCCTTCACCTCGTAAGCGGCGGGTTCGGAAATCCCTTCGATATCATCTGATATATCGTCCGCCCCAGAGAGATTCGGCGTATGGGCCAATATCTTGCCCTTATTGTCATAGATGATGCAGTATATGACATCCTTTTCCTGCCTGAGCCCGGCGATGATGCTGTCAAATATTGTCTTGTTACCGGTCAGGACACCATATTCGCTTGCAGATGAAATGTTACGCGCGATTACCCTCCCCTTTTCTTTAAGGTGATCCGCTATTTCTGCAGCCTGTTGGCGAACCAGAAACCACCCGAGAATCGTCGCGGTCAATACCACGACGAAAGATATATAGGTGGTTATCTTGACTCGCAGTCCCAACCTGAACATGGACGGACGCATGGATATGGTGTCAACTCTCCCGTTTTCTTGTACTACCTAAATCAACTCAACTTTATTATATCACGAAAAACAATGCCATTCAACAAATCGCGCAGATACACATAACAAGCTAGTGTCAAATGAGTTATGAGTAACTCTAGGCCCCCACCTGCAGTCTTTCTGCAAGAAAGTGCGGCAAGCCGGCCTTCACCACTGACTTCATCGCAGCGGCCACGTCGTATTTTATTCGAATTATCTCCAATGACATCTCTTCTAAATCCAGAATGGCGAACGACGCCCGCGCATCGCCGTCTCTTGGCTGGCCCACAGAGCCCGGATTGATCAAGTATCGATTACGCGGGGACAGAAAATGCTTTCCGCTAATGACCGAGTCATGGGAAGGCCCGGTATCGCTGAAGATTGACGGGATGTGGGTATGCCCGAACAGGCATATCTGGATCGAATTGTCGGGCAGATGCTGAAAGCCGTTCATGGCATCCATCAGATCGACGATATAATCGTCACGTGACATGGGGCTCCCGTGCACGGCATACAGTTCTTCCTGCACCTGCATTTCATTCGGGAGGTTCGAGAGGTATCGCTTTTGTTCTTCCGTCAACTTTTGCTGGGACCAAAGGGCTGCCTGCCGGGCAACCGAGTTGAACCAGATGGGGTTCTCGAGGCCGCAGCATACGATGTCATGATTGCCCATTATCGATGGGATGTTAGTTTCTATCATGAGGTTGACTACTTCGCCCGGGAACGCGTTGTAGCCGACCAGATCGCCCAGGGCGAATATGCTGTCGATATTCCGGTCCTCTATTTCTGTCAGGACTGCTTTGAATGCATGAAGGTTGGAATGTAAATCCGATATTATTGCAAGTTTCATCTATTTGCTTTCTGGCAAAAGAAGCTTCCGAACCGCCTCATGATGGTTCCGGTCGGCCTCCTCTATTGAATATTGCTTCTCTGATTGAATCGGCTTACGCCCTGGCGCCGTCTCGTGGCATTCGATGCACAATTCCGTCTTTCGGAGGGCAGCCAGTTCTTCTCCGTTAAAAGGGCGAGAATTCTCGTGCGCCGAATCCTGCATACGACTTCCCTCCTCATCAACAAATCTGTCAGGAGAAAAATTCAACGACAGCCCAAGCCGCCTGAGATCAATCAATCCCGATCCAAGTCCCAGTGCCTTATCGCTCGAATGACAGGATCCGCACGTCCGCGACCCGACATCTATACTATGCGGCTGGACAGGGTTCATGGAAAATCCATAAAGGCCGCCTGGTGTGGTAAAGGTGTGGTTGGCCTTCACGAAATCCCCCGAGGAGTCCAGGTGCGTCACTATTGCCTGGCCTCCCGGCATGAAGGGAGAGGTCCTGTTTCGCCGGTTGACGCCCAGAATAGGATTTTCCCAGAGCTGCAGCAGCGAGCGCCCGGTCCACGATCCCGCAGATGGTTGAGTCGCCTGTTGCTCGCCCACGCCCGAAACCCAATCAATCGGGCTCGGTTTCCGGTCGTCACGCACCATGTGGCATGCATAGCACTCGGGAACACGGGTGCTGTGACAGGCATAACACTCCAGTCTCTGGTGTCCTTTGTGCCAGACATCAGCCATCCAGGACTTCTCCGAAGGGCCGGTGTAAACCAACGGAATCGGATGCCGCTCATCGAAGAGTTTGGAATCCAGGTAGGGCTTGCCGTCTTCAACCTTCACGTGGGCAAGCGGCCGGTCCCGGCTGGTCCGAAATTCAGGCGGATCGGCGTAGCTGCCGTGGCAGCTCTCGCATCGTATCCCTACCTGATCCTCCTGGTGCGAATAAATGTTCCCGTCTCCATGCAGGTCAACGCTGTCATGACAGTCAATGCACGCGATCCCGCGTCGGAAGTGGATATCCGGCTCCGTGTGCATGACCTTGGCCCCATATGCGGTTTTCTCCAGCGGAGCCGCTTCGTGAGGCCCGAGCGTGGGATTCGTGACGGCCAGCCCCACATAGCTGAGACCCACTCGCGCGCCGCCGTTATTGTGGCACCACAGGCACTGGGAATCGGGAATCTTTGTCGTGATTGAATGGCTCTCGGCGTGACCGGGTTCGGACCTGGAGATTGTGGGGTCACCGCTTTTGCTCATGCCGTCTTCGGCGTACAATACATGGCAGGCTGTGCATCCACCGGGCCGATAAATGCCCGGAGTGGTCTTATCCTCCGTCCAGAGGTGGCACCGAAGGCATGCGCCTCGAAGAAGGCTATCGGCGTCGGAGTTCGCCGCCGGCGGAAGCGCCTGCAGTCTTTCCACCGCTCCTTTAGATTGATTGCGATCCCGGTCCAAGACGGCCCGAACTCCATAGAGCGCCGAGCGCGTGCTCTGTTCGTTCCACATATAGCGCGTTCCCGCTATCTCTCCTGCCGCCGTGGCCATGAGTGAACGAAGCACTCTTCCCACATGATCATCGATGCCCTGAATCTTCACTTTCTGAATCTCACCATGGTCGCTATGGCATTTGCCGCATGTGTGTTCCACCACTCTCAGATCGCCCGGGTTGGAGATCAAGCCTGTGTGGGCTTCCAACTTGGTCGCCGCAGATGGGCGACCGTAATGGCAGACCTCGCATCTCGTGTCGGCGCCCCAGGCGGTCGCCATTTTTGGATTAATTGCCTCGATGCCTTCATGACAGCTCGGGCAGCCTTCTCCCTGTGGTTCTGCCTCTTTTTGTGCAGCCGCCGGCCGGGCAAAAAGCATTACCAGCAAAAGGGCGCATATAGAAAGCATGCGGGACAACATGTTGCTCTTACCTCGCGGATCCTGATACATGCAGGAGCTACTCAGTTCGGCAGGTTTTCGGGCAAGCCGATGTCGCCGGGTTCATGGCCCGGCGGCGCCTGCATTCGTGCGTTCGTGCGGATTGGTGCGGGTTAATATGGCCCGTCGGCCTTTTCCTTCTGGTGGTTCATCCATTCGGAGAATCGGTGGCTGATGGCCTCGTATTCCTGCTCCTTGTCGATGTCGAGCGCGCCTCCGCCAAGCGATGTGCAGGCATATGAAAAACGGGTTTTTATGAGCGCCGAGACGCATTCGCACACCGAATCGATATAGGTTTTTCTGCGGACCCAATCCCTGAGGAAACCCAGATGTAGTCGTGAAAGTGTCAGCGATAACTGCAAGAGCAGATAATGTCTCACGGTTTTCCAACTGCCTTCTTCTCTTTGCAGTATCTGCCAGATGAGGCGAACCATATTCCCAAACTCTTTTTGGTAACGCAGATCATACATCACCTGGATATAATGGCGGTTCTCGATCCTGAATGGACGGACCATATGCATGTTGTTCTGTCTGAAATTGCCTTCCCTAAAATGCATAAGGGCCGTCCGGATACCGGGTTTGCCTTTGCGGGGGAGGTAATATTCGAGGTCTTTTTCCCTCGTCAAACCGGTAACATAGTCGTATTGTTCCATATCGCAGGCGGAGACGAACTCGTCCACCTCGGCGCCGGTGAGCAGAGGCATATCCGCGGCCACAACGAGCACGACACTGTCGGCTTCCTTGCCTTTGGCGAGTTTTTCTACGGGTGTGCCTTCCCGGTAGGCGGGAATTGTCTCGAGAAAAGTGTGCCATACATTCTCGAAGAGAGTGTTGCGCTGTTCGAATAGATGTATGGGTTTTCCTTCTTTCGAGCGACCATGCTCGGAAAGAAGAACCTCCTCCAGCTTTGCTTTCGGACCGATTACCGATATCTCTGAAACGCTTTTTGCGTTGTCCAGAGCCGATACCACGTGCACGATCACGGGCAAACCGTCAATTTCCAGGAAAGCCTTGTTCTTCCCGAAGACGGGATGGCTTTTCCCGCGATCTCCCGCGACGACAATTGCGTGTAACTTCCCGTGTTCGTGCATAGAGACGCGTGGATTCAGTAATTTGGGTCCATTGGTTTGTCGGCCAAAACAGGAAGCCAATTCATATTATACATTTCCCTGCTGCCGTGCGCAACATATGATGTCCGAATGGATGCACGACTTGAAATGCGCGAGTCTGGTTTGGTATTATCCATTGTGTTGAATAAACTGTTGGGACCGCTCCATCGGCGCCCGGCAAGACAAATATATCACCGTATCTCCGGGCGCGAACTGCCCGTAGTTTGACAACCATGAAAATATTTGCCGTCGGACATTCCACATTCAAGCTGGAAATGCAGGATCTCGTACTGCTGACCGATCCGTGGTTCGCCGTTTCCGGGCTGTTCTACTATTTGCTCACAAGACGGATCTATCCGCTTGCGGTCGAACCCGATGCCATTGGCCGGTGCGATGCGATGCTGGTTTCCCACAATCAT
>CAYZZY010000028.1:0-2538 GCA_964482745.1 uncultured bacterium | reverse complement strand
CCTCGTGCGCGTTCTACTCGTTCCTTGGCGGAGCGGATGGAATGGATATCAATTATGCGCATGAACTGGCGAAGGCAATTCGACCCGGTTGCGTGGTTCCAATGCATTTCGATTGCGTCGGGAAATATCTCGACCTCCTCACGAGAAAGCGCGTGACCGAATACAGTCTCGACGTTGAGGATGCATTGGACAGTTTCCGGAGAAGACTCTCCGCAGACGGCATAGACTGCCGTCTCCTCTTTGCGGGGAACGAAGCCGAGTTTTGAGACTGCGCCGTTGAAGGCGAGGCAAGCCTTACCCTTCGAATGAATCAGGTTGATATAAAACTGACGGCCGATTCCATAAGGCCAAAGGACGTTGAGGGGCGGTTCTGTGTGGTCATCGACGTGTTGCGCGCAACCACCACGACCGTTGTGGCGCTCGCTCACGGATGTCCGTCGGTCATCCCCGTGGAAACGCCGGAAGAAGCCAGACAGGTGGCCCGGACACGCAACTGCCTTTTGGGCGGAGAGAGAAACGGGCTCAGGATAGAAGGATTCGATTTCGGGAATTCTCCGCTGGAATATCTTCCGGAGAAAATCGCCGGCCGCCCGATCGCATTTACCACGACCAACGGAACCCGCGCGATTCGGGCGTGCGCCCGTTCCGAAGGCCTGATCGCCGCGTCTTTCCTGAATGGCGGCGCCGTGGTCCGATTGCTGGAACAGCAGACGAATGACATTCTCATAGTGTGTGCAGGAACTCGCGGCAAACCCTCCCTTGAAGACACCGTGTGCGGCGGCATGCTGCTCGATCATTTGTCTTGTGCGAAAAACGCTGAGGCAGAGGCGGCTGTTTCCGAATGGGACACCCATAGGTATGATCTGGCGGCGATGATGAAATATGACAGTGAACATGGCAAAAGCCTCCTCAATCTCGGATTCGAATCGGATATCGACTTTGCTGCAAGGCTCGATGCATTTGACATAGTGCCGACCCGGCAGGGCGATACCATGATAGTTGGGAGCACATCATGACTGACAGACCGGCCTTCAGGCGCAAGCAACGGATGGCTCCGAATCGCTCCATGAGTTTCGCGGCTCTTGTCTTCGTTCTGCTTGCCATAATGACGGTTCTTGCATTCTCACAATCTTCGGACAGGCCGGCGATGCCCGCCGGCACACTCGTCGCAACCGCCGCGCCGCTGGACCCGGACGAATCGATCTCGTGTTCACGGGAGAACGCCATCGTAAAGGCCTCAAAAAGAGCAGGTCCCGCGGTCGTCAGCATAGGAGTGGTCGCCACCCGCATCGTGAGGGGCATCAATCCGTTGTACGACGACTTTTTCGATTCCTTTTTCCGGGATTTCCTCCCTCCGACCAGGTATTACAAGTACCGGGAATCGATTCCGAACATAGGTTCGGGCGTCATCGTATCGCCCGATGGGTATATCGTGACGAATGAACATGTGGTGCATGGGGCTGAAGAGATTAAGGTTGTCACGCCCGGGGGCCTCACGCTTGCAGGGCGGCTGGCAGGCCTTCATGAAGCATCTGACATTGCCATAATCAAGGTCGACGCCGACGATCTGCCGCACGCCCCGCTGGGCGATTCGGATGATCTGATGGTGGGCGAGTGGGCGATCGCAATCGGCAATCCCTTCGGCAACCTGATAGAAGAAGCCAGCCCCTCGGTTACCGTTGGCGTGATAAGCGCGCAGAGACGTTCTTTCAGGCCGGATGCAAGCGGGCGAATATACCGGGACATGATCCAGACCGATGCCGCCATCAATCCGGGAAACAGCGGGGGACCGCTCATTAACGCCAATGGAGAGGTCATCGGCATCAACACCTTCATATTCACACGCAGCGGCGGGTCGCTCGGTATCGGATTCGCCATCCCTGCAAACAGGGCGAAAAAGATTCTTGATGAAGTAATCGAGTATGGAAGAGTACGCGATGTATGGCTGGGATTTACGGTTATTACTATTGACGAGGCTACCGCAGGCGCGCTCAGACTGCCTGCCGGCGGGGCGCTCGTTCGCGTGGTGGATATGGATAGTCCCGCCGACGAGGCCGGGTTGAGGTCCGGCGACATCATTGCCGGCGTGAACAGTCACATCATAAAGGATGCCGAGGACGCCAGGAGCGCCTTTGGCAGCGTGCTTGTCGGCGAAAAGTTCTCGATTGACGTGCTTCGCGGGAAAAAGGAACTGCATCTTACGCTCATCGCGCGGGAAGCGCCCTGAGCCCCACATTGTATATATTTTAAGCCTTTTAATAGCCTGCCATCAACGGTGATTTCTCGATGAGTTGTTTTGTCAAGAACCGGCCGCTGAAACATCCCGAATTTTTCAAAAGGATTTCACAAGGCAAAGAGGCAAATTGAACCTGACCGACCGTAAAGAATCGAAAACGGATTATTTACTGGCCGATCCGTTCTTCAGCCTGCAGAGGCCCCGCGCTTTTTGAGAATTGCGGCGATTTTCTCTTTGATCGCGGGGGGAAGGGGTTCGATCTGGTGTGTTTTTAGAATTTTCTGCAGATCGTCGTCGATTCG
>CAYZZY010000027.1:2157-17719 GCA_964482745.1 uncultured bacterium | reverse complement strand
TCTGCAATCGCTGGACTTATAGACGATGGCGCATGAAAATCATGACAAAAATTCAAGAAATCCAGGGTAAGTAGTACAGAGAGCTCCAATATCAAAACCAGAGTGGTGTTTTTTTGGAAGAGCGATAGAGACGAAGCAATCTCCCTGTTTGCCGCCTTTAATTTCCTGCTTGACGCGGAGGACCGATTTGAATATAATTAAGTTCGACGTTTTATGGAAAACGACCATCGGGATTGGAAGAGTGCTTCCCATGAAACATCCGGCAGTTCTTTCCACCCCTGGTCAGGCAAAGCACATTTGTGCATGATCGCTAATGGAACAGAGAATAGAAGACCCTGGTAGTAGTAGCAGGCGATACCCTAACCAAAGGGAATCGTCACAGTTCGGCCCATTTCCAGCCAAGGTGGCCCACCCGGTCGACGAGGTCCGGGCCGTAACGGCCTGAGAACCCGCCTCACCTCCGGCCGCCATGGCGGTGGTCGTGCCGGAGGTAAACAATGAAAACCCTCCTTCTTGTACCCGAATTGCGAGAACTGCTCGCCGAAGGCGATGCAGGGAAAATGCGGGAGTTCTCCGAGTCCTCTCATCCCGCTTCAATCGCCGACTTTCTCAGCGGACTCACGACCGACGAAATCCGTGCCTTTCTCCCTCATGCCGAATCTCACACGCGAGCCAGTATCTTCGGGTACCTGGAGATCGAACACCAGTTGTCGCTTGCCTCCATGATGCGCCGCTCCGAACTCGCCGCAATCGTCTCGGACATGTCGCATGACGAACGAGTCGACTTCATAAAAAAAATGCCGGAATCAGAGATTCAGACCCTGATGCCCGCAATAGCGCAGGCCGAGCGCGAGGACATTCGAAGGTTGTCTTCTTACCCGGAAGGAACCGCAGGCGCCGTCATGACGTCGGACTACGCCGCCCTCTCGCCCGATCTCACGGTGGGGGAGGCAATTGAAAAACTGAGGCTCGAAGCGCCTGACAGGGAAACCATCTACTACGCATACGTCCTGGACAAGCAACGCAGGCTTGAGGGACTGGTCTCATTGAAGGATCTTATTCTCGCGCGGCCCGCCCAGAAGGTGAAAGACGTGATGCAGCCGGACGTGATTTCCGTCAAGGCGGATGACGATCAGGAAGAAGTCGTTCGCGAGATCGAGAAATATGACCTGCTCGCGATTCCGGTTGTAAACGGCGGCGGCGCGCTTGTCGGCATTGTTACCCATGACGACGCGCTCGACATCATGCGGGAAGAGCATACCGAGGACATGGAGAAATTCATGGGATTGACCGGCGCGGTCCAGGAGGAAGACTACCTGTCGGTCCCATCGATGGTGCATTTTCGCAGGCGAGCCGTATGGGTAGTCCTGCTTGCGGCGCTCGGCCTTGTATCGGGCGCCATACTGGAGATGTTTGAAGACACGCTCACCGCCGTATTCATGCTCGCTTTCTACATGCCAATGCTCGTGGGCACGGGCGGAAACACGGGCTCGCAGGCGGCAACGGTCGTCATCCGTGCCCTCGCACTGCAACAGGTCAAGGCCGCAGATATACTGCGGGTGTTGTGGAAAGAACTGCGAATAAGCCTTATGTTGAGTCTGATCCTTGTTTTCGTGGCGCTGTTGAGAGTTTTCCTGTTCTCCCCGAGCAGCCGGACAGCGGGGGGATTCTCCTTGTTGCAGGTCGGGAGCGTTGTCTGCCTCGCCCTCGGATTGCAGGTTATTTCTTCCACGCTCATCGGCGCAATGCTGCCGCTGATTGCCTCCAAGTTGAAACTGGATCCGGCCGTCGTTGCCAGCCCCGCGCTCACAACGACTGTCGATATCACCGGTCTCCTGATTTATTTCGGCATAGCCAAATTATTGCTCGGCGTATGATTCGATAAGATGGCTCCACCCTCGCCGACCTCCTCTTCCTTCCCGCCTCGTATAGTAGGTGGGCGTGATTCGGCTTGGCAAAACCGAATCCAATTAATCGTGATAATGTATCTTATCAGGTTAGAAGTACTGCAGGAGAAGAAGGCGACAATTACTCGACTATTTGGAATTACAGAGAGGGAAGGGGTGGTTCATCAAAGGCTGCAACTGCTGGATCATTTCACTTGCCAGATGCTGTAGTTTCCGTCGGCTACCTGCACATCCGCAGTTGTCCGGCCGACCGTCACGAAGCGCCAGGGGAAATACATGCGCAGATTCCCGATGTCTACGAGTTAACAAGACTCACCCCTATTGTATTGATATATTTTTTGCTTGACAAGTGATTTATTTTTTGATTTAATCTTATCTGTCATTAAGCGGCGCGCGAAATTCCTCAAATCAGCGTAGCAAGAATAGTATTTCCAATGCTCTTTGGAGGGGAGAGGGATGTCTTTCTTGAACTACGATTCTCTCGCGAAGATGTCCTGCATTCTTGAAGTGTCTCCCTGTACGCTTTAATCTTCTTATCTTCTCTCTGTCTCAAGGATTTATCCAGAGGAGGGAGCGTCTTCCTCGATGAGATCGGAGACATGGGCTCGTATGCGCAGGCCGGGATCCTGAGGACAATCGAAAGGAAGGGAATTCGTCGCCTCGGGGGAAAGAAGATAATCCCGTTGGATGTCCGGGTGACTGCGGCAACAAACCGGCATCCCGAGCAATTAGTGGAAGATGGGAAATTCCGGGAAAACCTCTATTACCGTCTCAATGTGGGGCGGGTTCACATGCCTCCTTTGCGCGACCACAAGGAGGATATCCCGGCCTTGATTGAGGATACGATCCGGAAGCTGAACCGCCTCTGACGCAAGACCGTGTCACAGGCAAAGGAGACAATCGTGCCGAATACTTCGAATGATGGATCCAAGCACCTGCCTCTCGCCGCGGGAGAGCGTTCCGGGATGGGATTATGTCTTTCCGGCGGCGGCTTTCGCGCTGCGCTGTTTCACCTTGGCGCTCTCAGGCGCCTCAATGAGCTGGGAATTCTCTCTAAAATGGACACGATTTCCTCCGTATCGGGCGGGTCCATCATATCGGGCCATCTGGCTGCGCGCATGAAACCGTGGCCGAACTCCGGCCAGGAATTTGGGAACTGGGAAAGCGCGATAGCCGACCCGTTTCACGAGTTCGTGTCCCTCGACATTCGGACCGGCCCGGTTCGGAAGCGACTGCTCCCCTGGAACTGGTTCCGAACGGCCACCCAGGTGCAGTCGCTGGCGGCATGCTATCAGGAGTATTTGATCAAGCTGAGACTCGATCAGTTGCCGGAGCGTCCAAGGTTCATATTCTGCGCGACCGACCTGGTGTTCGGGGTGAACTGGATTTTTGAACGGGAGAGAGTGGGTGATTACCAGGCCGGCTATCTTAATCCAGCGCCTTCCTGGCCTGTGGCGGATGCCGTTGCGGCATCATCCTGCTTTCCGCCGGTGTTCGGCCCCTGGATTCCCCCGATAAAGCCCAATCAGCTCTCGGGCGGGAAATACCCGGCAGGTCCGCGGCGGGACGAACTGGTAGCTTCGATCAGGCTCAGCGATGGCGGAGTATATGACAACATGGGCACGGAGCCCGTCTGGAAGGACCACAAGGTCGTGGTGGTCTCCGATGGCGGCGCCCCGTTCCGATTCAAGGCAAGCAAAACGCCCGCGCGCCGGATCGGCCGGTATCTCAGCATTGTCGGCAACCAGTCGTCCGCCCTGCGCAAACGGTGGCTCATTGCCAATTTTAAATCTTGCATCATGAAGGGTACCTACTGGGGAATTGCCAGCGATACCGGGAGTTATCCGGAGAAGGCAGCCGACGGCTATTCAAAAGG
Source organism: uncultured bacterium (assembly GCA_964482745.1). Lineage (GTDB taxonomy): Bacteria > Abyssobacteria > SURF-5 > SURF-5 > SURF-5 > CAYZZY01. The sequence continues at coordinate 13,936 of CAYZZY010000027.1, read as the reverse complement.
GCTGGCGGAGGAATATATCGCAAGGATTCGGACCGACCTGGATTGCTTCAACGAAGCTGAAAGGGCGGTGCTGGAAAATCATGGATACCTCCTGGCCGACGCAGCCGCAACGAGCTATCTGTCCGCATATGTGTCCATCCACACGCCGCCATCCGTGCCGCACCCGGAATGGATGGATGAAATCGAAGTCGCGAAGGCCCTGAAAGACAGCCATAAACGCCGACTGTTGGGCCGGGATAGCTGATACATGAAGCACGATATGGCTGGAGCCGGAAATCAAGCGACCGACTACCGGCGGTACAGTGCTGTATCACACGGCGCAGGGAGGGTGATTCTTCCGAAAGAGGTGCGAACCTCGATGTCCACAACTGCGATCTTTGAGGCAAAGAAAGATGGCAAGACCGATTCCAGCGTCAAATACAATGCGCCGGCAGACGTATTGCATCTCAGTCTGACAGTTAAGGTATTGCTGAATCAGGAATCCAAGAAATGAAGGAATTCTGCATCTATCCAGCCATGGAGATAAGAAAATGGATTTGGAAGAAATGAAAAAGCAAATCGTGGAGCACGAGGGTCTGGAACTGAAGGTGTACCAATGCCCGGCCGGACGGTGGACTATCGGCGCAGGCAGGAATCTGGAAGATAAAGGTATTTCAGAAGTAGAAGCCATGATGCTTCTGGAAAACGATATCAGCGAATGCGTGGATGATTTAAAAGAGATATTTCCGGATTTCGACGATCTGGCCGAATCGAGGGGGCGCGCGCTCGTTGATATGCGTTTCAATCTCGGGCCAAGCGGGTTCCGCAGATTCCGGAACATGATCGCTGCGATAAAGGAGCGCGACTTCGGCAGGGCCGCCGAAGAGATGGTCGACTCGAGATGGTACGCACAGGTCAGCCGGCGCGGTGAAAGATTAGCCGCAATGATGCGCGAGGGATGATGATGCCTTGCAGGCGGTGAACCCTCTACCAAATAGAAACGGCGATTTTCTCAAACATGCCCAGCTTTCGTGCCATCTACAGTCCTCATTATGCTGTTGGCGCCTGAATAATTGTGAGGTGAATTTTGGACATTTTCGAGGCCATGTGTGAGAAAGCCGACATGGTGAAAACGATGGCAAATCAGGGACCCCCCGGGACCAGATCCTCTGACGCCATATCTGCTTATTCAGCAAACAGTTACATATTGCTGCCATTTTTTTGGATTCATGTTCTTCATTGGCCCGGATGTTACCCTGCTCTAGCTGGCTTGCAGTGTAATTATGTCCAGACTATGGCGGAAGATAAAGCGAGGGAACATATGAAGAAGGGTGCTTTACTACTACTGTGCACAATGATGCTGCTCGCAATCACCGCAGGGAACGCGAGCGCCGCGCCTTACGCGTTTGAGGACTCTATAGACTTCACCGAAATCTATAGTCCACTTGGCCTGCTTATCGAGAACGGCACCCCTTTTGAGTATTTCCATGACGTCTCTCAAGAGGTGGACTTTGGCGCCGGTGATGCCATAAAAGAAGCCACCCCTTGCTATTGCGTTTTTTGATGATGATGGAGATATTGTAAGCTTTACTATGGACACAAATGAGCTTGTTGTTATCGGCTTGAAACCCACTACTGGCTTATATTTGACATTCAATGACCTTGGCGACGTGGATAGTGGACTATACCCGGTTGCCGTTGAGTTGGATTGGTTTACCAGCAACGGGATTCTGGATGTCGGAATTGCCGTTTATAATCACGGTGGAAATGTATATCTGACAAGCAGCACGGTGTCGGGCCTTGGCAGCGCGGCGCCTGTCCCAGAACCGGCCACGGTGTTGTTGCTCGGATCCGGCCTGGCAGGCTTCGTGTGGGTTCGCAGGAGAAAAGCGGTGACGAAATAAGCTTCATCGGGCAGCTCGATCAATCTAAATAAATAAAGACGGCAGGGTGTCAAAGCCCTGCCGCTTTTTTTCCGCCCTGCTCCGTTCTTGCCTCGCATCGTCTTTCCCGGCATCCTTTGGCCTTATTTTAGCGGTTGATACGGGTCGTACGCCCCCAAACTCCAAAAAAATCGGTTGACAATAAGAAGCCGATGGTATATGCTTGAGATAGAAAGAGGGAGTTTTGGAACAACGGTGGGAACCCTTCATTCAAAAGACTGCTTCTCAGCAGGCGGCCAAGTCGGGCAACGATCCCACTCTCTCATCACATATTCACGCCACAATGCATCCGAACGCCTGAAATAGGCCGTTCCGGGAATTCTTTCTTTCTGCATTGTTAATCAGACGTATCTTCTCTTTTTCTTGACACTGTAACAGTATCCCCTATGCCGTTTTGGGGGGAGGTGGTGACGCCGAAGAAATAAACGTGGCCTTGTCAACCGCACATTACTGATAGTGTACGGGTTAGGCCGCGCATTGTTGTTAATTCCATACTGAAATCCATGAGAGTGAACTCAACCAAATTAGAGCGGAGACGGTTTATATGGTCGAAGTATTTGTTAAAGGTGACGTTGATAGAGCGCTAAGAATACTCAAGAGAAAGCTATCAGAGGATGGCGATCACAGGCGGCGCAAGGAGCGCAAATGCTTTACGCCTCAAAATGAGCGCAGGCGAAAAAAGGCGGTCAAGGCTGGGCGAAAGCGACGGAGACAATAGAGGCATAATGCATGCTCAGGGTTCTGAACGCCTTCGCATGTAGGCACCCCGCATCGAATGAGCCGATGCGGGGATGCAGAATAATCTTTAAACCCCATATATATTCTCCACCTTCTGTGTTTGCAGGCCTTTCGAACTTGTTCCCGATTCAAAGTGGATACAATCGTTTGTCCCAGCTTATAAAATTGACCACATTGCTTCAGATACACCGACACGCTCCTTAAGCTCTCCACTCCAAATCCCCCCCCTTATACCGTTCTATCACAGAATCTTTCCAGGCGCTATTGGCTTTTTCGGCCATTCAGGGTAGAATACTCGCGGAGCACCAATTGGAGAATGCGGGTGGATGGCAACATTCGGGACAGCTTTTTCTGACGTGTTCCGAACGAGCGCCTTGCTGGCAATCCGACAGTTCCGCCCATCACATGTTCAACCTTAAGGAGTCAAGCATGGAAGACCGAATCAACGAAGTGACGCGAAGGACGGCGAAAGAGCGAATGACCGAGGAGCGGGCGGCAAAGCTTCAGGACCTTATGGACTACTTCGATCCCGAACTCGGCGCCGCAATCGGCGAGTTCATTATCGGGAAGCTGTACTCGCGAAACGTGATACCCTGGAAAACACGACAACTGTGCGCTATTGCCGCTCTCACGGTGTTGTACAGGCCGGCACAACTCCGAGGCCATATCCTCTATGCCCTCCAGGCCGGGGCCACCAAGGAGGAAATCGGAGAGGTAATCGTACAGGTCGCCGTTTACGGTGGGTTCCCTGCCGCCCTGGAGGCATTGAAAGTGGCCAGAGAAACCATCGAGGAGTTTCAAGGCGGGGAAAGCAAATAGTCTTTTGTCAGAATTGCCCTCGCGACCGGCATGACCGCAGAAGGTGGTACAGCTCGCTTCCGGGTTCTGTGAATACTTAAAGGCCTGACGTTCGTTATTCCCCGAGCTTCAGCCCCCATACTCGTTCGCGAACCTGTCCGTTGGATCGCTTGAGGCAGCGGAGTATATAATTGATGCCGGCGGCTTCATTGTCTTCCAGCTTTCCGCCACCGTACCTGACCCGGTAGTAGATCGAAGTGATTGCCTCGATATCGCCGAACATCGGATGTTCCAGCAGGCTCTGGTTGTCGAGAAACTCAAGCGGCGTTACATAAGCGGGTTTGACTATTTTGCGTTTTTCAAGCAATCTCAGCATCCGTTCATAAAAGAGGGTGCTGCTCCTGGCTCGTTTTGAGCGCTTGACGGGCCAGGGGATCGTTGGAATAAGGTTTCTTCTATATGCGAGAAAGATCGCGAGCAGGAGAATCGCGCCACAACCGGTGACCGCCCAATATGAGGCCATCACGTCCCACCCCTTTCTCGCCCATACGCCGAGCACGCTGATTACGGATGCAGGAGCATCATGGAACACGAGCTTCTTCATTGCAGCAAACAGGCGCACCCTCCTTGTCTCGTTGTACCCCACAATATGTTTCCGCCATTGCACCTTAAGCAGCATAAGATTCTTTGAAAACATGCGGGCAATCGCCGATCTCTGTTGTTCAAGATACTCGTCGGCAATGATGCGCGGGGACGGATCAAAAGAGAGCCAGCCGTAGCCGGGGAAAAACACCTCAACCCATGCATGTGCGTCGCGCTGGCGTACATCAAAAAATTCACCGGCGCTGTTCCATTCTCCCTTCTGGAATCCTTTCGCCAGGCGCGCGGGAACACCGAGAATTCGCGTCATCAAGGCCATTGCCGTCGCGAAATATTCGCAATGACCCGTCCGACTGACAAAAAGAAAGTGGGAAAGCGGATCGTCGGCAGACACTTCTCCGGGATTGAGACTATAGGTGTAGTCTGTTTCAAGAAAATCCTTGATCGCGTTCACCTTGTCATACGGGGAATCGGCATCCCTGGTAATCTCGAGCGTCAGCCGCCTGATTTCCGGATTCAGGCTCGCGGGCAGTTGCAGATAGTGGGTCCTTACGTAACTGCCATACTCATTGTCATCCAGAATTTTCTGGAGTTCTCCGTATGTGATCTTGCTCAGTTTGGCAGGATCCGGTTCGTGAAATTCCGAATACACGGTGTAGCTGATGAATTCGGGAAGCGCTTCCCTGTTATACATAAAGAACGATCTGTTGAAATCCTGCCCAAGGCCGTATTGGAACGGTCCTTGAATCGCTTTTATTTCATCGGCCCCGAAGATACTATCCGAGAAGGGAATCTCTACATAGTAGCGTTGCTTCAGCAACCGCGGATCCGCGTCGAGTTGCTCTGTGTTCTTATATCCGGCGTAACGCTCATCCATGATAAAAAGGCCGTCCGCTCGAGCGTATACCATGCCGGAATTCCTGGACGCCATCTTCATTTCCTTGCCGCTATAGTAGGCAAAATTGTCCCTGCTCGAACTCCAGGTGGCGCCATCATAGATATTCATGGCGCCGCCCCGCCATTTCAGCGACTTTCTGACGGCTCCGGACGTCTCCGGAATCTCGACCCGCAGCGCGGCTGTCTGGTCTTCCTGAATCCTGCCGAAGGATCCCAGTCGAACGGTCTTGGTGAAACCTGTGCGCGTCTTCGCGCTCTTGATCTCGGTAAGGGCCTCAGCTCTCCTTCCACCCGTGACCAGGGCGAATCTCAGCCGGGGGGCGGAAAAGAAAAAACCAAGGCAGAAAGGCACAAGCAGCGCTACGAGGATCAAGGATGTGCCCATCAGGGCGCGGGGAACATACCGTGCGTCCCGGCGGTCGGCCGCCGGTTCGAGCGGGGTCCGCGTGCTGTGCATCAACTGCATGAGCGCGATCCCATATATTGCGATTATGCAGAATGCAGCAAGAATGACGGCAAACACAATGTCTTTTGACAATTCCGTCGAGGCCAACAACTGGGCAAAGCTCACCAGGTAGATACGGCGATAGGCCGCCATATCTTTCCGGTTGAAGAGAAGAAATGCCTGGACAAACATCGACAGATGCAATGCAGGCATAAGCAGGTTTCCGGTAAGAGAAATATCGAAGGGGAAAAATGCCAGAAGACATACACAAAGCCCCATCCAAACGCGCCTGTAGGCGTCGGGATGTTTTGTGGAACCTTCATAGAACCATGCGGCCGCCAGCATCGCCGTCCCTGCCAACGGCCAGATAGGCGAGAAGAACTCCGTCAAGGTGACGGACCATATTCCCAGGAGCGCCAGCAGATACCCGCATATTCTGATCTGTGTTTGCGCTTTCATGTTCGTTCGGCCGCAACCCTTTCGGAGAAGACCATGGCAAAATCGCCGTGGCCGCGACGAGCCGCCGTTTTCCCGTCGCGACAACCCACAAACACTCCTGTGCCGCCCTCCGTCAGCCCTCTCCCTGCGGAAATCTCTTTTTCACCGGGGGAAGCGGCATCGACAAGAGCAAGCGTGATCAATATCTTATGTATTTGTTCCGAGCCTTCCCCGTACCTGACAATCTTGTCGCGGGTGATAAGCTTCACCGAGTAGCCGCTCCCGCATAGATACCAGGCCAGCGACGCCGCTGTGCTCACCGCATTCTCGAAGGCCTCAAGGGCGGCTTCGGAGTCATCCTGCAGCGTGTTGTCGAAAACGATGCAGACTCTTCGTTTGCCTTCCTGCTCGGTCTCTCTCACAATCAACCTGTCAAGTTTGGCCGAGAGTTTCCAACTTATGTTCGCCGCGTCTTCCCCGTGCCGGTATTCGCGCACACCATATAAGCCGCTGCCCGGTCCCTTTAGATGTCGAGGAAACTCGTCCTGCAAATGGCTTGAGCCGCCAAGCTTCTTTTCAAGATCATAGATGCGCGGATACACGATCATCTCCTGCGGGTCCGCCACTTCCTTTTTCGGCTCCAACAAGCCAAACGGGAACTTCGACTTCACGATCAAAGGAGGCGGTTTATGCAATCCGCGTCTCGGGAAGACCATTTCCCCCTCGCGCGATTTCTCCCCTCCTCCTTGGATGGAGAACAGAACCGGAGGGGGAGCACCCTTTTCTCCCGCTCCATCCAGGATTAGTCCGAACGAGTGGAAGAACCTCTTTCTGTTGATAATCTCCAATCTTACTCTGAAGGGATGTCCGGCAAAGACATACGTCGGCAGACGTCTTTTCACATCGATACGGGAAAGATTGACGCGACCTGCAATCAGCGAGACGAAGATGCTTGCGAGCATCACTCCGGCAATAAGATAAAGGAGGTTGTTCCCACTGTTGAAGCCCGCAAAAGCGATGGCAATCAGCAGCGCCCCGAAAACCACTGCCGGGATTGACATGGTCCGCAGAGATCGATAACGGAAAGATTTTTTCGGATTAGACGCCACTGTGCATGCCCCATCCTTTTTCCATGAACTAGAGCGGAACGGGAACCTGGTTCAATATCTCTCTGATGGCGTGTTCGGCCACGTCGGTGCGACCGCCTTCCACATCGAGTTTCGTCGCAGGAATTGTTCGGTGAGAAAGGCATGGAACCGCAAGGTCCTTGATGTCGTCCGGAATGCAATAGTCGCGTCCCATCACGAGCGCATGGGCCTGCGCGGCCCTGTAGAAACTCATTGCCCCGCGGGGACTTACGCCGAGTTCTATCGAATCGGAGTGGCGCGTCGCATCGACAAGCGCCTTAAGATAATCGACGAGCGCCGATTCCACCTTTACTTCCAGAACCATGTTCTGCATCGCGCGCACGTCATTGCTATGCACAACGGATTCGAGGTTTTCAACGGGAGAGGTTACCCGCTGGGCGACGATCATGTTTTTCTCATCCTCGCTCGGCGGATACCCCATTCGTATCTTGAGCATGAATCTGTCAAGCTGCGATTCGGGAAGCGGATACGTGCCATGAAATTCCACAGGATTCTGTGTGGCGAGCACGAGAAAGGGCTCGGGTAGACGATAGGTCACACTGTCAACCGAGACCTGAAGCTCGTTCATGGCCTCGAGAAGACAGCTCTGGGTTTTCGGCGTCGTCCGATTTATCTCATCGGCAAGGATCACATTAGCGAATATGGGGCCGACCTTGAACTCAAATTCCTGGGAGTGTTGATTGTAAATCGTGACTCCGACGATATCCGAGGGTAAAAGGTCGTTCGTGAATTGTATTCGCTGAAACGTGCAATCTATCGACTTGGCGATAGCGCGAGCGAGCGTCGTCTTTCCGATTCCGGGCACGTCTTCTATCAGAATATGCCCTTTACCCAGCAGGCCTGCCAGGGCAAGGCGAACCACGTCCTCTTTTCCGAAAATCACGGAGGCGATGTTGTTTTGAAGAGCGCGAATCGATTCAGAGGCCTCTTTTAAACCTTTAGGATTCATCCGGATTCCCCTTCACAATCATTTTCCCAATCCCCCCGATACAACGCAGGGAAAATCAGAAAACCACCCTTATAACTATTCTGTTCCCATGCGAGCGCATGGTCAACCCTTACGTGCTTTTCCCTTTGTATTGTCGGGGCACTCTCTTGCTAATGCCGCACAGGATCTCGTAAGGAATCGTGCCTGCCCATTCGGCAAGATCTTCGGCGGTAATATGCTCTTCCCCGTCCTCACCCAGAAGAACGACGGCGTCTCCAAGCTTTACATCGGGAACCGAGCTTACATCGATCAGCAGTTGATCCATGCTGACCCTCCCGACCACCGGCACGAGCTTGCCGCGGACAATCGCCTTCGCCCCGTTTGAAAGCCTCCAGGGGTAGCCGTCGGCATACCCGACGTTGGCGGTGGCAATCCGCATCGGCTCCGGGGCAACAAAGCTTCGTCCATACCCGAGAGAGGTCCCGGCCTGGATATCCTTCAAAAAAATAATCGAACTTTCGAATTTCAATGCCGGCTCCAGATCCACGCTCTTTCTCAGGTCGGGATGCGGATACACCCCGTAGAGGATAAGACCGGCACGCACCAACGACAAGTGTGACCGGGGATAATTTATGACGGCGCCACTGTTTGCGGCATGAATCTTTTCGGGATGGATGCCCTGTTCCTTTAGACCTCCGACCAGTTTATCGAAAAGGTCGAGTTGGCCGAGCGTGAATGCGTCATTTTCAACCTCGGATTTCGCCAGGTGAGTATAAACGCCTTCCAGATCTATGTTTGGAAGCCGTGCGACTCCGGCGATTTCCTCGACCGCCGTGTCCGGCGCAAATCCGATGCGCCCCATTCCGGTATCTATATCGGCGTGCGCGGTCGCAGTGATTCCGACCCGCGACGCCTCCTCCGACAGCTTTTCAGCAAACCGGCGGGAGGTCACCGTCAGCAGGAGGTCGTTGCACAGGGCCGCCTCGATCTCGGTCTCGCCAACACAGCACTGGACCAAAATCGGAAGCTCAATTCCCGCGTCCCTCAGTTCCACGCCTTCCTCGACCAGCGCTACTCCCAACATGGTCGCTCCAGCGTGTTCACAGGCGCGGGCAACTTCTACGGCGCCGTGCCCGTACGCGTCGGCTTTTACGACGGCAAGTATCTCCGTGTTCCCGCCAATAAGCCCGCGTATAGCGGCAACGTTGTGTTCGATGGCCTTGAGATCGACAGTGGCTCTGGTTCCCCGAAGGCCCCCTTTCACTCCTGTGTAGGTCACGGCAACTCCAGGCGTTCGATGTCTTCTTTCACGGCTTCCGCCGACTTCTTCAAGGCATCGATTTCGGCCGGCTCAAGGGAGATCTCAACAATCTTTTCCATTCCTCCCTGGCCGAGCAGCACGGGCACTCCCGCGCAAACGTCGGTGAGGCCGTATTCGCCGTCAAGGATCGCGGCGCAAGAAATCAGTCTTTTCTTGTTCTTCACAACCGCCTCCACCATCTCTGCAAGGGAGGCGCTGGGCGAGTAATATGCACTCCCCGTCTTCAGCAGGCCGACTATTTCGCCCCCTGCTTTTCGGGTGCGCTGCACGATGCTTTCTATCGCAGCCTCATCCATCAGTTGCGCAATCGGGATGCCTGCAACCGTGGTGTAGCGCGGCAATGGAACCATCGAATCGCCATGCCCGCCCATGACAATGGTCTGAATGTCCTTCACGGAGACTCCCAACTCCATGGCGACGAAGCTGCACAATCTTGCCGAGTCAAGCGCGCCCGCCATCCCGAACACTCGCTCCCGACCAAAGCCCGAGATGCGGTATGCAAGGTATGTCATAACGTCAAGCGGATTTGTGACAACCATGATTATCGCGTCGGGCGCATATTGAACAACGTTCTCCACAATAGATCGTAGGATTGCGGCGTTCTTATCCAACAGGTCGGAGCGCGACATGCCGGGTTTGCGGGCCAGTCCCGCCGTTATCAGGACGAGGTCCGAATCCTTCATGTCCGCCATCTCGTTGCTGCCCTGCACGCGTGTGTCAAAGCCAAACAGGGGAGCCGACTCCCACATGTCGAGCCCTTTGCCCTGGGGCATTCCTTCGACCACATCTATCATCACCAGGTCTTCGCACAGTTCTTTTTGCGCAATAATTTGCACTGCAGTAGCACCGACATTCCCTGCTCCGACCATTGTGATCTTTCGCATCTGTTCCTCCTCCCATTAAGCTTATGAAAATGAGCAATTTTCCTGCCAAGAGGAGCACGGCGTAGGTTCATCCGAGTCCGTACTCCGGCCACTAAGCGTTCTTTTTCTCCAACCTCAAGAATACCACAACAGCCCCGTACAATCAACCTGCAATCGAGAGCCATGCCGCCATATGGCGGCACCACAATATGTTGACTTCACAGGACATCTGTGATTTAATGCAGACGGGGGGAATTGGCGGAAAATATGCATGCGGACTGGCTGGGAGAAACCGTCAATGTCAAATATGGTACGGTCAAATTTGTACAGGGCATGCCTCCTTGTCATGCTTTTCTTCCTCGCATGTATATCTGCGGACGAGAATACCCCATCCGAAGTGGTGGAAGACTTTTTGGGGAAAAATCCAGTTTCTTTCGCAACCGATATATGACAATCGGGCCGAAATTGGTCCCGAAGAGATAGCGCAATACGACAAAATTCGCCGAGAGGTCCCCGATCTTTTCGAAAACAAGCAAAAGGGACAAACGATTATGATGGGATTCCTTTTCGGAACATTCGATTCCTTCGAAATAATCTCCGATGACACACGCGATGGGGAGGCTATCGTGGAAGCGGAGATCGAGGGAACAAGATTTTTGGGCATCGCGCCGGAAAGCGAAGAGACGCTCGTCCACCATGTAAAGTTTCGATTGGCCAAAAGAGGCCGCCGCTGGCACATCAGCGATCTTGTGCCGTCGGGTGAGGAATAAAAAGCCGGGAACAATGAAGACGAATCTGCGATATGGCCGCCACGGGCTGGACATGGAGCTTCCCGATGGAAGTGATATCAGAATCTTTCGGACGAAGGACATGCCGGTCATCGAGAATCCGCGCGGGCATTTGCGCAGATGTCTGAAAAGACCGATGTCCGGCGCACCGCTTGAAGAACTCGCTTCCGGGAAAAAGAGCGCGTGCGTTGTGGTCTCGGACATAACACGCCCGGTCCCCAACAGCATTGTGGCGCCGCCAATCATGGATGCGCTGGAACGGGCGGGCATCCCTTCGAGCCGCATTCATATTCTCGTTGCGACGGGAATTCATCGAGCGCCGACTCGCGGTGAATTGTCCGAAATATTGGGGGACGAACTTCCCGCCAGATATTCCGTGATCAGCCACGACGCCCGTGATCCGTCCGCAACCGTAAAAATCGGTCATTCGTCAAACGGCATCCCGGTGGAGATAAATCGCACTTATATCGAAAGCGACCTCAAGATCATAACCGGCCTGGTTGAGCCTCATTTCATGGCCGGATATTCGGGAGGACGAAAGTCGGTGGCAATCGGGTTGGCCTCGGTCGATATGGTGAGGCATCTTCATGGGACGGGATTTCTCGAGCATCCCGGCGCCAAGAACTGTGAACTCAAGAACAACCCGCTGCATGCGGAGCTTACAGAGATAGCCCGGATTGCCGGGGCCGACTTCTGCGTCAATGTGGTGATTGACGCCGAACGCCGCATCGGGGGCATTTTCTGCGGCGACATGGCGCTCTCGCACCGCGCCGCGTGCGAATTCTCCGAGCGCCACTGCACGATTCGAGTCGATACCCTCTCGGATATCGTGGTGAGCACGGCTGCGGGCTATCCGTTGGACACCACTTACTACCAGGGAGTCAAAGGGCTCG
>CAYZZY010000027.1:0-2057 GCA_964482745.1 uncultured bacterium | reverse complement strand
CCCGAAGTCTTCTCTCCGATTGACTTTGCCCGTTGCAATACCTATAATGTAAGCTGGTGTATGTTCGGATGGAGGTAGATCGTGTCGATGAAAGCTCAACAGGTCAGGGCGGGATTTTGGGGGATCGATCTGGCCCTTGTGGTTGCGACCGTTTTTTTTCTGGTAAAAGCCGTCCAGTTTATGTTAATCCATCCTGAAGCCGCACCCAAGCCGCTTGACGATCCATCTCCTGCGAGGTTCACGGCATCTTACTCGAAAATCAGGCCATCCAAAGAATACGAACCTCTCGGAAAAAGCAACCTGTTCGGAGCATTGTCGTCATCAAATGTCGCCGCCCGAGAGGTGGTGGAGGAGAAACTGCCCGAAACCACTCTCGATCTGGAGTTGTTGGGATGTGTAGCAGGAGACGATCCGACTACGAGTTTTGCAGTCATACGCGACAAGAAGGGCCGTGCCGAAGACACATACTCCGTCGGAGATTTCATTGTCAGCGACGCGCGGGTAGAGGAAATACGCGCCACTGAGGTGGTAATATCACATGGAGGCCGGCGTGAAGTCCTGGCTATGTTGTTCGACGATTCGAGGCCGGCAGCAGCACCCCGTCGTGGTCCGGACAGGGCGCGACGGTCTTCGGCTCGCACGCCCTCAACCTCGGATGAGCCGATTCGCGTCATCAACGACCGCCTGCGCCAGGTCAACCGCGAAAAGCTGATGGAGGAGGTCTCGAGCAATCTGGGCTCGCTCATGGGCCAGGTGCAGACCAGCCCAAATATAGTTGGCGATAAACCCTCCGGTATCAATATAGATGCCCTGGGCTCAGACCCGATGCTGAGCCAGTCGGGCCTCAAGCCGGGCGATATAGTAAAAAGCGTCAACGGATTACGGGTCAACTCGTTGGAAGATGTTCTCGGTTCGTCGGACCGCTTCCAGAACGCACCGGAAATTCGCGTGGTCGTCGAGCGTGACGGCCGTCATACAACACTCGTCTACAAAATCAGATAACCGGAACCACCAGACAGCGAGGAGCAAAACGCAGGGGGAAGCTATCGGATGAGCACTAATCGTATCGTCATAATAATAGCAGTCGCCCTCATGGTAACACTCGGCATCGGACACAACGCCAGAGCGCAGGAGAACGAGCGCACCCGATCGGCGAATGGCAGGGCGAATGGCAAGATGAACGGCAGGGTGAACGGCGAAATATCCATAAATTTCGATAACGCGCCGATCCTGGAAGTCATCGATATAATGAGCAGGGTGACCGGCAAGAACTTCATTATCGACCCGGTCGTGAAAGGCAACGTGACCGTGGTGGCGCCGAAACGAGTTCCAAAAGAGGAAGCGTACGGGGTGTTTGAATCTATCCTCGAACTGAACGGGTTCTCCCTTGTCCCCGTTGGCGATATCATCAAGGTGGTGCCAAGCAAGTCGGCGACCCAGAGAAGTATCCCCGTAAGGCCGGGGCGCAAGCCGGAAGACGTTGCCAAAGGGGACCAGATCATAACCCAGTTGATACCGATAAAGCATTCCGAGGCGCAGGAGATCGTATCGATTCTTTCGCCGCTCATCTCCCGCGACGCCAGCATTACGGCATATCCCAATACGAATACGATCATCCTTACCGAGGTCTCTTCCAATATCAACAGGCTTCTCAAAATTGTCCAGGAGATAGATGTCCCCGGCTTTGAAGAAAGTATCACGATCATTCCTCTCGTCAACGCGCAGGCCGATATTCTCGCGCAGCAAATACTCCAGGCGCTGGATCCCGGTCCCTCAGCTTCGCCCAGATCGGCGGCATCGCGTACGACACGCCGACGACAGACCCCGGCGCAACCGGCGATCGTTGGAGCCCCAACCTCAGCGATGAAGATCATTCCCGACCAGCGCACAAATTCGCTAATCATCGTCGCAAACGAACTCGATACCGAACAGATTCGTTTTCTTATCCAGGAACTGGACAAGACGACCCCTATTGAGGCCAATAATATCCACGTCTACAGGCTGCAAAACGCGCTGGCGGAGGAAATCGCGGCAGTGCTGACAAGCCTTGCCTCCAT
>CAYZZY010000026.1:0-18540 GCA_964482745.1 uncultured bacterium | reverse complement strand
CGCATCGCATCTATATGATGTTTATGCGAATTCTCCATCCCGAAGAGTTGGCAGGCGGGGCGACCACACCCCCCGATATGACCGAGAAGTGGCGTATCCGGTAGAGAAGACCTTCCACAGCGATTTGCCGCTCCTCCGGTAGAGTTTAGGCAACACGCTATAAAGATTTTGATCCCTTCTTTGCGCTCGGGCAACAAAGCAAAAAACTCATAAAACTATCATTCCGATATAAAACGACCCTGCAAAAGCGGCTCGCAAACCGCCTCTGCGGGCTTCGTTCTTTCTACCTCGAATCAATACTTCTCAATGACCGCCTTTGCGCCCGCGAGCGCGAGGACCTCGTTGCAGCCGTCCTCGATCAGTGATGCGCGCGCATCGTGGAAGATCTTCTCTATCGTGTATTCCTTGCTGAGCCCATAGCCTCCGAAAAGCTGCACGGCATCGCTTGCGATCTCAAAGGAGGCCTGCGTGCAGTATACCTTCGAGGCAATCGAGAGTCCGAGCGCGGGGGGCAGTGTCTCGCGATTGTAGATCATCGCCGCCCGAGACAGAGATCGTGCGGACTCCACCTTCGCGAACATTTCGAACAATTTCTGTTGTATCCACTGATGCTCCACGAGCGGTTTGCCGCCCTGTATGCGTTCCTTGCAGTAGTCGAGCGCCTCCTCAAACGCCGCACGCGCAACCCCCGTGAAAATCGCGCCCATCGATGCGTTCGCAAGAGCGAGCGTCGCGTCCATTATGAACGGATACATATCGGGCTGAACAAGCATGTGGTTTTGCGGTATGCGGACGCCGTCGAAGTAGATCTCCCCCTGATTCAACGCTCGCTGGCCGAGCTTATCGAGCGAGCGCCCCCTGGAGACACCGGGAAGATCGAGCGGGACGAGCGCCACCCCGCCGCCACTCATTCCGCGCGAGGCATCAATTGTGAGAAACGTGAGCGCATGGGTCGCGATGGTTCCATTGGAGATCCATGATGATTTCTGGCCCTCAATGACCCATTCATCCCCATCAAGCCTTGCGGTTGTCTGGAACGTGATGCCCTCGTCACTGAATTCCTTCGTTCTCACCATAAGGGCATCCGAACCGCGCTCGGATTCGGTCACCGCCCAGCAGCCGACAAACTTCGCTCCGCGGTCCTCGACGAAGGGTTTCACTACATTTTGAATAAGATCATCATCCATGGTGTTGGTTGCCGCAAGGAAGGGAAATGAGGCGACGGCGATAGCTATCGCAAAATCGGCGCTCGCACAGCCCATCTCTTCGAGGAAAATGTGGCTCTCCAGTGCGCCGAATCCGAGACCGCCGTATTCTTCCGGAACGTTGGCCGCGTGGTATTCAAGTTCATAGGCCTTCCTCATCGTTTGCCATAAGATCGAGTCTTCCTTGATGACATCCTCCGGATCGGCCATCTTATCCAACTCCACGCTGGCCGGGTGCAGCACCTCCTTGCAGAATTTATTGATGCTGTCTTTCAACGCCACTTGCTCATCAGTCATGTTCATATGGGTTTCCGTATAGCGAGGCACGGTCGACTCCTTTCGCCGAAAGGCCCTGGTCTTCTCGATCAATTTGGAG
The DNA here is from genome assembly GCA_964482745.1 of uncultured bacterium. Classification (GTDB taxonomy): domain Bacteria; phylum Abyssobacteria; class SURF-5; order SURF-5; family SURF-5; genus CAYZZY01. The sequence goes on along the minus strand of CAYZZY010000026.1, from coordinate 16,959 downwards.
GGAAGAGAGACATTTCGTTATGGTCTCGTAAGGCTCTATGAGGATTTGAACAAGACGGTAGAATAATAATTGGGGATACAGTGAATGTCAAGAACTGGGTGTGACAGACAATAGGATGTGCCCGAATGCCTGCTTGCATCATGGCTGTTAGATGCACGCCTGACAGAAAAACGCCAACCAGGTCGGGAATAAGCGAATCGCTGCTCGCTCATTCCCGGCCCGGCCGGCATGGCATGGCGTCCCCAAGGGGAGTCGAACCCCTGTTGCCGGCGTGAAAGGCCGGAGTCCTGGGCCACTAGACGATGGGGACATTGTGGGTGAGTGGGGAGGGGTTCGAACCCTCGACCACCGGCTTAAAAGGCCGATGCTCTACCACCTGAGCTACCCACCCATCGATGTGTGCCGGCGGTTCTCCGTGAAACCAGCAAAAAAAACGAGCCTTCGAAGTGCTCTCAGGCTCTCCGCACCTAACAATAATTATACACTTTTCTCGCGCAGTGTCAAATCTTTTTTGCGCCCGACCGCTTGCCCATCAGCATGGAGCATCGCGAGGGCCGAACACCGTAAGGGCACATGGCGCCATGTCTCTGCACATACATCACATCGCGGCATCATTGCAGCCAAACATCGGCTCTGGGTACAGCCCTTCTTCTACAAATTCAAAAGGCGGGATTCCGTAAACAGGGATAGTCCCCGTCGCCGTATATGCGGGGAGACCATGCGCCTGCGTTATTCCTGCTGAATACAAATAGATCGCCTCGAAAAACTGATCAGACGACGCATCAAACCGCCACAAAAAATCATAGAAGAGGAGATGGAGCAAAGACCGGGCAGAGCTATAGCTTCATCCGCAAGATTTCGACAAACCGCCTGAAACCACCTTTCTTGGAAGACGATTTCGCGGGGGCCGGCGCCAGCGGATTCGTGCCCTGTCTCGGGACCGCCGCCAGTGCAGCCATAGGAGTCCTCAACGAAGATGGCTTCAGAAGCTCTGCAGCTATGTGGCGGAGGCATTTGGCGGCCGAGCGGTTTCTAAATGCCGTGATGTAAGGCTTTCTCATTTTCTCTGTTTCCCTGAATACCTCACGGTCATATGGTATGTACCCCAGATAGCCCGGATCAATCTTGAACCGACCGCTTTTATCAAAATGCTTATTCGCTGTGGCATTAATCTTGTCGAACACCCTCCGTCCCATCTGAGGTGATTCGACCTGGTTAATGATGTATTTGGGTGAGTAGGTATCTTTCGCCTCATAGTCATCCAGCTTCTCTTCAAGTTTCGTCTCGAGTTCCTTGAACCGATAATACGTGGCCTTGAGGCAGGCATAGCCGGCGACAATGTCCTGGGGGGTCGTGAGAATGATTACTTCATTTGCCGCAAGAGCAAAGTCGACAACGGTCGCGTCAATGCCGGCGCTAAGGTCGAGAACAACGACATCATAACTGCCGCTCACCTCGTGGAAGTTCTGAATAAACCGCAGTTTCTGGACATACGCAAGATTCGCGAGCCTGAATTCGCCGGCCTGACCGGCAATGAAATCGAACCCGTATGGTGTCGGGGTAATGATTTCGGAAATTTTTTTCTCTTCGTTCAGAAAGTCCATAAGAGTAAGTTTCGGGTGAACGCCGATCTTTACGCTTACATTCGCATTTCCAAGGTCAACATCAATAAGAAGCGTCTTCATATTCATCGAGGCAAAGGCAGAAGAGAGATTTACCGCCGTATGCGTCTTCCCGACGCCGCCCTTATTGGAGATAATGCCAAAAACGCGCGCCTCTTTCTCCGGCGCCCGATCCTCTTTTATTGTCTTCTGAATCTCGTTCTCTAATTGCTGCACGTGAGAGGCACGATAATTTCGAGTAAAGTATTGAAGCTCGATGGATTCGAGAATATCCGCGCGGGTTGAGATCATGGGATTGATCTCTGCGTTGGCAGTCTTCGAAAGCTCCTCGAGTGCGTCCAGATCCATTGGATCGCACATGACCACATCGAGAGTGCCGTTGGTCATCGAGATGGGAATACAGGTATATTTCCTGGCGATATGCTCGGGAATAAGATCGACGGCGTTCACCTGCAAAGGGGTGGTGAAGAGATCAACAAAGCGTATTTCCAACTGGTCGGCCAACACGTGCACGAGTTCTGCTTCAGTGAGGACCTTCATATCCAGCAGGATTCCGCCGAGTGGCTTCAGGGTCTTTTCCTGCTTCGTCACTGCTTCCTCAAGCTGTTCTTCCGACACCAGACCGCGCTCGAGCAAAAAGTCGCCCAGCCTCGTGTTTTTCATCGTTTCCCTCATTTCTTAAATAACCTTTTCAGACCATACATCAATGACCGAAAAGCAACGCGCAAGGCCTGTGGGCTGAGATCAAGGATGCGCCGGTCCCTGGCACCTTGGGTGTGGAAGTGCAATAACGGTGCCAAAAATCGTCCCATCTCCCTATCATTAGTCATATAAATGGGTTATACAGCTATCCAAGGGATGTATTTACTATCTCGCATCGCAAAAAATGGAGCAATATTGTACGTTTGCGTGCTGAGGCTCTCTGTCCCTGTCAACAGGATCACATTCTGCTCCTGGAAGTATTGTAGAAAAACGGAGTTGACAAATTTAGGGAAGGAGTATATACTCTAATTGCAATTGAGTCTCAATTATAGGGGGAGCCCACATGAACGGTGAGCTTGCTTCATTCAAGGAATTCCTGAAAGAGAACCAGCTCAAATATACGCCGGAAAGGGAGACTATCCTCAAAACGGTCTTTGACACCCACCGCCATTTCGATGCCGATGAGCTTGTGGACATACTCAAACGCAAACGCAAAAGGATCTCGCGAGCGACCGTCTACAGGACGCTGGACCTTATGGTCAAGGCCGGACTCGTTCAGGGTATGGAACTGGGTGAATCAAGAAAAATGTATGAGCATACGCTTGGCCACAAACACCATGACCATATGATATGCGAAAAGTGCGGACGGGCGATAGAGTTTGATGACGGTGTGATTGAGCTGCTCCAGCAGAAAGTATGTGAGCGCTTGAATTTTCAGGCACGCGGCCACAGCCTTCGGATATTCGGCCTTTGTGACAGGTGCCAGTAAAGCTTTTCCCGCCTTTATTTCGACGCCGGGCGCCGTGGCCGTGTTCCTGCATTAACTGTATTGGCCGCATGAGACAACTCGAAAAGCAGATCAAGGAAGGTATTAGGATATTATGCCTCATGTCTCTGATGACAAAGTGGTATTGAAAGATTCGACTTCCGTGCCAACAATAACCCTGGTGGGGAACCCGAATGTCGGCAAAAGCGTCATCTTTGGGCTCCTGACCGGAAAATACGTGATCGTCTCCAACTATCCGGGAACAACGGTCGAGATTGCAAAAGGGAGTTCGAGTTTCGATGGAGGAGGCTATAGGGTGATCGACACACCGGGGGCAAACAGCCTCACCCCTCAGAGTGAAGACGAAAAAGTCGCCCGCGACATGCTTTTCGAAGAGAATTCAGCGACGATTCTCCAGGTGGCCGATTCCAAGAATCTCAGGCGCTCGCTCATCCTGACCTCCCAGATGGCTGAGATGGGCATCCCTGTTGTGCTGGCGCTCAATATGGCGGACGAGGCGATGAGCGCCGGAATAAGCGTTGACGCAAAGAAACTCGCCGAGCACCTGGAAGTGCCCGTTGTCGAGACAGTCGCAACCGAGAAACGCGGCATAAACAGATTAATCGCCAGCCTCCCCTCTGCGAAGCCTCCCAGTCTGAAGGTGGCATACCATCCGCATATTGACGCAGCCATCGAAAAAATCAAGGCCCTCCTGCCGAACACGCCCGTGGCAAAAAAGTCCATCGCGACCATGATACTCGCCGGTGACATGAGCCTCGACAACTGGTTGAGGGAGAACTGCACGGAGCGCGAGATTGAGACAATAGACTCCATTGTAGAGGAGACCCAAAAACAGTTCGGCGAGCCGCTCGGATATCTTATAGGAAAAAGGCGCCTGGAAGCGATAGACGCCTTGCTCCGAGACGTGGTAAAGACCCAAAGGGTGTATCGTTCGTCCTGGATGAAGGTTGCGGGAGATCTTTCCCAGCATCCGGTGTGGGGGATTCCGATTCTCGTATTCGTGCTTTATCTTATATACCTTTTCGTCGGCACCTTCGGGGCAGGCATATGTGTGGACTTCATCGAATCGGTCGTCTTCGGCGAATACATCAATCCGGCTACGGTTTGGCTGGTTAGTTTCGTGCCCGTCCCGCTCATACAGGATCTACTGGTCGGCGAATTCGGCCTCATAACCATGGGCCTGACGTATTCGATCGCGATCGTGCTTCCGATAGTCGGCTTCTTTTTCCTCGCTTTCGGGATACTCGAGGACACAGGCTATCTCCCCCGCCTCACCATCATGGCAAACAGGATATTCAAGACGATGGGCATGAACGGCAAAGCGGTTCTTCCCATGGTTCTGGGATTGGGGTGCACGACCATGGCCACGTTGACCACACGAATTCTGGACACGAAACGGGAGCGCATAATCTCAACGTTTTTGCTCGCGCTTGCAATCCCGTGTTCGGCCCAACTGGGAATAATCCTGGGTATTCTCGGCAGCGTTTCACTCAACGCTTTCGTCATTTTTATTTTCGTGATCGTGTCGCAACTTTTGCTGGCCGGATTCCTGGCCGGCAAGCTCATACCGGGAGAGCCTTCCGATTTCATCATTGAGATCCCGCCCTTCAGGGCCCCGAAAATATGGAATGTCTTTATCAAGACGATCTCGCGCGTGGAATGGTTTCTGAAGGAGGCCGTGCCACTCTTTCTGCTTGGCACATTTGTGCTCTTTGTCGCGGATAAGTTTGGCGTGCTCAAGGCGATGGTAAGAATGGCGGAGCCGGTGGTTGTCAAGTTCCTCATGCTGCCCGGGCAGGCCACCATCGCATTCGTTATGGGCTTTCTCAGGCGCGACTACGGCGCGGCGGGATTGTATAAGTTGCATGAGGAAGGATTGCTCGACCCGACCCAGGTGATCGTGAGCCTGGTCGTCATAACGCTTTTTGTTCCCTGCGTCGCTAATTTTTTTGTTATCATAAAAGAGTTCGGCATCAAGAAGGCGCTCGGAATGATCGCGGTCATCTTCCCGCTGGCGATTCTTACAGGTGGCGTCGTGAACTTTATTCTGAGAGCGGTGCACTATTCCGGATAGGACAATAACTGGACATTTCAGGACCATGGGAAAAGCCAAGAAAGAAACCAGCGTAACGTGTAGCCTTTGCGGAGCGGAGTTCGATCCCGAGGAAAACACATGCGGCGGGTGTGCGCTGAGGAAGAACTGCACGCTTATCTGTTGTCCGAACTGCGGGCTGGAGATTCCGAAAGAGTCCCGACTCGTTGCCTGGATCAGGGAACATGGCGAGAAACGGAGGGATAGGAACAGTGGTACGTAATAAAGGCTGGAGGCGATTTCGCGGAGGACGGGAGAAAGAAGCTTTTGATTCGAGCCTGATTCATTACAGCAGAGAAGACGTGGACGAACTGCTCGAACTGATATACATGCTGAGAGAATCAGGCGGCGGAATCACCATCGACGAATTGAAGGCAAAGCACGAAGATGACGCGGACGTCGAGAAAATGGTCGCCGGAATGGTATCAGATAATCTTCTTACGCTCAACGATGGAATTATCGCTTTTTCGGAAGCCGGTGAAAAGGAAGCCGAAAAACTTATTCGCGCGCATCGACTTGCCGAACGTCTCCTCACCGACGTCTTGCTCGTGCATAAGGATCAGGTGCTTGAGAGCCAGGCCTGTGCGATGGAGCATATCCTGAATCCCGGAGTCGTCGATAACATTTGCACGATCCTGGGCCATCCGACCACTTGCCCGCACGGGCTGGAAATCCCGCGGGGCGCATGCTGCATTGACATGACTCGCAACGCCGCCCCCGCCGTTCTCGGCCTCGATCAGCTTCGGAGCGGCGAGTCGGGAAAAATACTGTATGTCGAAACAACAAATCATGCACGCCTCGACAAATTGACCGCATTCGGCATGCTTCCCGGCACCATTGTGAGGGTGCATCAGCGGCAACCTTCACTGGTCGTAATCATGGGCGAGACCCAGCTTGCCATCGACCGGGAGATTGCACGGAACATTCATGTCGCCAAGACAGGTTGAATTGCATTAAGAATCGGAGGGGCAGAACGTATCCCGGCGTTCGACAAACGAGACTTTGCCGCGACCGAAAGGATTGATTCCTCCCTGATAAAAACATGACGATTACTATCATGCCGGCGACTAAGCGCCTATTGATTCTTCTTCCGGTTATTGCCTTCTTCATCGGCTGCCAGTCGGAGCGCGGCGAGATATATGAGGAGCGGGCCGACATAATGGGGACCGTGTTTACCGTTAAGATCGGCGCCCGCCCCGAAAGAGCGCGCTCTGCAGCAGATGCGGCCTTCGATGAAATCCGCAGGATCGACCGCCTATTGAGCACATACAAGAGTGATAGCGAGATATCCGATGTAAACCGGCGTGCGTTCACCGAAGCGGTAGCCGTGGGCGAGGACTTTTGGCGCGTCATCATGGCGTCACGAAAGTATTTCACGCTCAGTGGAGGTTCCTTCGATCCCAGCATCCGCCCCTTGATGCAATCCTGGAGTCTCACGACAAAGCAGGGTCGGCTCCCGACAGAGGAAGAACTGAAGAAGGCGCTGGCCCTCGTTGGCTTTGGAAACGTCCGTCTCGACGAATCCGCTCATACGGTGGCGTTTGCGCGGGAAGATATGGCGCTTGACTTCGGAGGAATCGCCAAGGGCTATGCTGTCGACCGCGCCGTCGCCGTGCTCGAAAGGCTTGGCGTTACGAGCGCCATTGTGGATGCGGGGGGCAATTTCCGCGCGATCGGAACACCCCGAGATAGAGATCGGTGGCAGATCGGTATCCGGCATCCGCTCAGGCACGACGAAATCATCGTCCGGCTCCCCATATCCGAGGGCGCCGCCGCCACATCAGGCGGTTATGAACGATTTTTTGAAGTCGAGGGAAAAAGGTATTGCCACATCATGGACCCGCGTACCGGCCGGCCGGTCCAGGCAATGCTAAGCGCAACGGTCCTCGCGAAGAGCGCAATGGCGGCGGATGCGCTTTCGACGTCGGTATTCGTCCTCGGCGCAGAAGAAGGAATGCGGCTTATCGAAAAACTCCCGAGCGTGGAGGGCATGCTGATTCTGCCAGGCAAGAACGACTCCTCTGAAGACTTCACAATCCTGGTTTCCTCCGGACTTCCCGACGAGATCGAGTTACTCCTTCCCGCCGCATCCTGAGGCAAGCGGAGAAACATCCCCAGGCGGTATCCCGTCAAAAAAGTGAGCAGGAGGGATTTACCGCTGCTGCCATTTCACCTCGGCTTCCTTCAACAGAAGCACACATTCGGCATGAGCGCCGAATGCCGCATTGACAAGGGCCGTCTTGCCGGCTGCATTTTCGAGAGTCGGATCGGCGCCCTTATCCAGGAGTAATCGAACGATATCGGCATGACCGCTCTTCGCCGCAGCCATCAAGGCTGTATTGCCGTTGTCGCTTTTCGCATCGACGTCAGCGTTGTTTTCAAGCAATACTCTGACAACTTCGGTACGACCCCACATCGCCGCATGCATCAAGGCCGTTCCACCACGCTCATCCTTTGCGTTCGCGTTGACGCCCTGAGCCAGCAGGGATTCTACCGCGCCGGCGTTCCCGGAATAGGCTTCCATCAATAGGGCTTTGTCATCTTCGTTGCCGCATCCTGCAAGCCCGGCCAATACGACAAATAGAAACAATAAAACCGAAGTGCGCCACATAGCTCCCTATCCTCCACTCTTGGGAAGTGTCGATGCAAAAAACTTGCCCTTTGAACTCGCCTCCAGTGTATTCAAACGCCACGATGTGCCTTCTCCCAAACAATGATATGAATCATAGCGTGGGCGCATCATCAATATCAAGTGTGGCCGGAAAGAAGCAGGGAAAAACCACATGGGGCAGCGGGGACTGTCCCTTCACTGAGGCGACTCCGTGGAACCGAAGTCCCGCCAGGGACGGGATAGAAAAGGGACTTTACCCGGAGCCTCAAAACGGTTGACAAACACATGTCATCCAGATATTATTGAGTCCATGCGCGTCGCAATGTACCACAACAACAGCGATATTCGAATCGCGGACCAACCCGTTCCCAGGATCGGTCCCGGAGAGTTGCTCGTCAGAATAGAAGCGAGCGGCATCTGCGGCAGCGACGTCATGGAATGGTACCGGATAAAGAAGGCGCCGCTGGTCCTCGGTCACGAGATCGCCGGTGAAATCGTGGAGGTCGGAGACGGGGTCGAGCGATACAAGGAGGGTGACCGCGTATCGGCCTCGCATCACGTTCCATGCAATACGTGCCATTATTGCCTGAGCGACCGCCATACAATGTGCGATACGCTTCGCAGCACGACCTTCGACCCGGGCGGCTTCGCCGAATATGTTCGCCTGCCCGCGATCAACGTCGACCGAGGCGTTTACCCGCTTCCGGACGAGGTCTCGTATGAGGATGGCACGTTCGTCGAACCGCTTGCCTGCGTGCTGCGCGCGCAGAGAATCGCCGGACTGCGACCCGGCCAGAGCGTGCTCGTTGTGGGCAGCGGAATGACCGGGCTGCTGCAGACGGATCTGGCGAGAGCGTTGGGCGCCGGCCGCATTATGGCAACCGATATCTCCGAGTACCGGCTCGAGGCGGCGAAAAAATTCGGCGCAGCCGATGTTATTCATGCAAGCGAAGATGTTCCCGCGCGCGTGCGAGATGTCAATGGCGGCAGGCTGGCGGATATGGTGTTTGTATGCACGGGGGCTGTGAGCGCAATCGAGCAGGCGCTGGTTTCGGTGGACAGGGGAGGCACGGTGCTGCTTTTTGCGCCGACCGCTCCGGGCGTCACTATTCCGGTCTCGGTGACGGAGCTTTTTTTCAGCGGCGGCGTTACCCTTACCTCCTCGTATGCCGGAAGCCCTGCGGACCATATGACGGCCGTGGAACTTATCCGCGCTCGCAGCGTGCGCGTGAGCGAGATGATCACCCACAGGTTGAGTCTTGAGGAAGCGGGCCTGGGCTTCGGGCTCGTGGCCGATGCAAAGGAATCCCTTAAGGTCATAATTGAGCCCCAGCGGTGAGGATGTCCGAAACAACAACGATCCCGTCCGCAATCGGGACCGGGATGCCCCCGCAGGAGCGATACCAATAACAAACAAAGGAGGTTATTGAAATGGATTGGGGACTTCGGAACCGTTTATCCCGCATAATCAATCCCAAAACTGGCCGCACGGTGATGCTGGCGGTCGATCACGGATATTTTCAGGGGCCGACAACAGGCCTGCAGAAACCGGGCGAGACCATCAAGCCGCTGATGCCCTATGCGGATTCGCTCATGTTGACACGCGGCGTGCTGAGGGCAACGATTGATCCCAACAGTAACATACCGATTGTGCTTCGCGTCTCCGGAGGAACGAGCATCCTGTCGGAGCTGTCGAACGAAGGACTCATGACCTCCTTCGAGGAGGCGGTTCGGCTCAACGTGGCCGCCGTCACTCTTTCGATCTTCGTAGGCGGCGAATACGAGCGCCAGACGCTGCTTTCGCTGGGAAAGCTGGTTGATGAAGGCAACAAGTACGGCATCCCGGTGCTCGCGGTCACGGCCGTCGGCAGGGAGATGGCGCGAGACGCCCGCTACCTCGGATTGGCATGCCGGATCGCATCCGAACTGGGCGCCCATTTTGTCAAGACATACTACTGCGAAGACTTCGAGAAGATCGTTGAGGGATGCCCCGTGCCCCTGGTCATCGCCGGCGGCAAGAAGTTGCCCGAACGTGAAGCGCTCCAGATGGCTCACGATGCGGTCAGCCGTGGCGCCTCGGGAGTGGATATGGGCCGAAACATCTTCCAGTCCGATTGTCCGGTCGGCATGATAAAGGCCGTTCGCTCGATCGTGCATAAAAACGCTTCGGTCGATGACGCTTACGGCATTTACGATAAGGAGAAGACCAAAAGAGCCGCCAAGGATTAAGGGCCGGCGCCAAGAATTCAGCGAAGAAAATTTGATGCCCGAAGGGATCTCGAACAGCCGGGCGGATTAGAGGTTGATTTTTTCTATTGAGATTCCCGCCTGGCATATCAGTATGAGCAGAAGGCGCTGCCCCACATGGAGACAGCGCCTTTTATGTGCCGCTCATTGATTGATGTAATTCCTATGGCCGCGGATGGGCTATTTGGGCTTTTCCTTCTTCATAGCCAAAGGGGGTATTGGTCGGGCTTTCCTCGCTATGACACTTCTTGCAGACCTGTTCGTCAGGGATAATCAGTCCCTTGGCCTTCGCCGCCTCGGGGTCTTTCATTATCTTTATGTTCTTGTAATCTTTGCCCGCGCCATGGCAGCTCTCGCAGCCGACACCGTCTTCCTTTTTATAGGTAGACTCAAACAAGGATGCGTCTGCTCCGTAGCCCGTGACATGGCATTTGAGACATTCAGGGCTTTCCTGGGGATTATCGATCCCTTTGGCAGTCGCCACTTCCTTCGCCTTTGCGGATGCAAGTGTTTCATATGCCCGAGCGTGCCTGGATTTCTCCCACACCTTGAACTGGGCGCCCGTTTTCGAGGACATGTGGCACGCTTTGCAGCCCTTCACACCCACATAGTTGTGTTCGGCGATAGCGGAGCCGGCAAATGCCACTACTAGCGCAATCGCAAGAACAACCGCCAATCCTGTTGAAAATCGTTTCACCCTTTTCTTCCTTTCCAGTTTGATGACCCCGTTACCCCCCTAATTGAAAACACAATACATCACGCCTTACTAAAAACCTCTGCTGAATTAGACGCTGCAGGTCCACGATTCGGAGGCTGTTGCTCGGGGAGAAGACTCTTGGGTGAAATGCCCCAAAGAGGTGTTCCCTTCACATACCCTTTGGAAAACGTGCGAGGGAAAGATCGCACACTTCTTCAGACTTGCGAAAAAGCGATTTTTCCAACAAAAAGCTATAAGCCCCCAATTACAACATCGCTCAGAAATGGCAAATTTCCGACACAAACCTAGCAAAAGGCCGCGAGAAACGCAAGCTTACAGATTTTACAAACAACCTGATTCCCTGCGGTCAACCAGAGATGCACCCCATCATGCCCTCCGACATATGAACATTCCAGCCTGCAAGCTTCTTGCCAAAACAACAGGCCGCTCTCTTTTTTCGGCGCTGATGAGAATGGGCTGTTCGCGGATTAGACTGCTTGCGAGCACGACGGATTATTGGGGGCAAACATTCACGTCAAGGAAAAGTTTGTTGCTTTCGAAATAATCCATGTAAGGAAGACTGCCTTCATCGCTCCGGATTCTCAATCCGGACAAAGCATGTCCCTGAATAGAGGTTGAAATGATGGATCCATGAGTTTATAGATCGCGTGAGCGGAGAGTCGATGCATGAGTTCTATAAAAAGTCCGCACAACTGCCGGGAGATTTTCTCATGAGCGATCTTGTCATGGAGAAATTGCCCTCCGGCGCTGAAAGCGCTCACCCAATCGTTTCATGATTGGTCTCGCCGCCGGCTGCAGTGGTGGTTGAAGATCCTTGCGAGATGATCTCAGAGCAGTCGAAGAATCGCTGTTCGACGGGCCTCAGCAAACTACGGGGGAAAATGCGGTGGGCGGGCCGTTGGCATAAACGCGCGATTGTGTGGATATTCCTTACTCATCGCATCCAAAACGTTCCTCAAGCTCGGCGACCTGCTCCGGAGGAATTTTCTGGAAAAGGGGCGGGATCTCCTTAAAAGGCCTTCCTCCCTGCAAAAGTGTCAGGTCGATATGCTCCCGGGGCGATCCCGCGCGCTCATCATTGTCAAGCATGAGTGCGTCCATCAGTGTTTTTGCCGTATCCGGCATGATTGGCAAGGATGCCACCGCGAACAGACGGATAAGGTTGAAACTCGTCCGTATTACCATCGCTGCACGTTCCCGATCATTTTTAATCAAGGACCATGGGGCGCTTTCATCAAAGTAGCCATTTCCAAGCTTCCAGAGCGTTCGAAGAGCATTCCCGGCTTCGCGGTATTCAAGGTTTTGGAAGGATTTGTGCAGTTTATCCACCTGGTCGGCACATCGTTGTGTAAGGGCTGTCTCAGCATCAGAGGGTGATCCCCCTGAAGGAATGGTATTTCCGAATTTGCCGATTGTGAATTTGAGCACTCTATTCACAAAATTACCCAGCACATCAGCCAGGTCCTTGTTCACAACTGCGGCAAAACGCTCCCAGGTAAAATTCGCGTCCGCACTCTCGGGGGCATTTGCAATCAGATAATAACGCCAGTAGTCAGGGGCGAACAGATCCACGGCATCATCCATAAAGATCCCTCTGCCCTTGCTCGTGGAGAATTTGCCACCATAGTAGTTCATCCAATGGAAGCCTTTTATTTGATCGGCCAATTTCCAGTTATGACCTGAACCGATCAACGTCGCAGGAAACATCACTGTATGGAATGGCAAATTGTCCTTCCCCATAAACTGGAAATATTCGACGTCAGACCCATCCTCCCACCACATTCTCCATGAATCCTCGTTTCCGCTTTGCTCTGCCCATTGCCAGGTTGCCCCAATATAGGCAATGGGAGCGTCGAACCAAACGTAGAAAACCTTTGATTCAAAACCCTCTCGGGGCACTTCTATACCCCAGGCAAGATCTCTTGTTATACATCTATCATGCAAACCCTCATTCAGCCATTTCCAGGCGATCTGCTTTGTGAGAGGAGGCCAACGGTCCTGGCTGCTTTCCACCCATTTCTCGACAAGCGGCTGCAATGCCGACAACCGCAAAAATAGATGGCGGCTTTTTCTTTGCTCTAATTCTGCGCTTCCGGAGATGACAGAGTGAGGCGAGACGAGGTCAATGGGGTCGAGCAACGTCGCACAGTTTTCACATTGGTCTCCTCTCGCGGATTCGTATTCACAGAAAGGACATGTTCCAATTATATAGCGATCGGGAAGAAACATCTCGTCGGACACAGAGTACATTCCGTCCATCTCTTTCGCTTGAATAAAGCCGGCTTGCTCAAGCTGCTCGAATATTTGCTTCGTGAGCCTATGGTTATGAATGGAAGAGCTTCGCCCAAAATGGTCAAAGGAGAGCCTGAAGCGCGAGTAGATTTCTGCCTGAATCTTATGTTGCTTCTCGCAGTATTCGGCAACGTTCATTCCGTCTTCAAGAGCAGCCAGTTCAGCAGGGGCACCATGTTCGTCGGTGGCACAAATGAAAAGTACGCTCTCGCCCTGCTGGCGAAGAAAGCGTGCGAAAACATCTGCAGGAAGCATAGACCCGACCAGGTTTCCAAGATGTTTCATTCCATTTATATAAGGGAGTGCACTCGTTATCAGGTAACGTGTCATTTAGGCCCCACTTCTCAACCCTGCGACGGCTGCCGGTGATTTCATAGCTTAATCATAATGGACAAACGGGAGTATATACAAATACGATGCCGGATTACGAACAACGATGAAAGGCTAAATCATAGCTCGGGCATAGAAGACAGCGTAATGCGGTAAAGTCAATATGATGTTTGATGAGACACAAGAACTCTAAGCATTATACGGAAACTTTGCGCCACGCTACGATAAACACAATATTGCCACAACTCTCGATCATGTGTCAAGAAAAGCCCCCTCTATTCCCCATAATACATGTTTTTGTGGCGGTAGGTCACATTTGAGGGATTTGGCCATTAGAGATCCTGAACACAACGGAAGCCGATGCTGATCGCCGCCTGCTCAGGGGGGTGGTAGGCCCTATAAGCCGATCTCAAGTCATTTGGAGAATCACTGTCCCACGAGCCTCCGCGGACAACGCGGGCAAATCCGATGGTCGGACCCTTTGGATTTTCTGTCGGACCATTACGATAATAATCCGCTTCGTACCAATCCTGGCACCATTCGTAGACGTTCCCATGCATGTCGTACAGGCCCCATGCGTTGGATGCAAAACTACCGACCGGCGCCGTCTGATCCCAGATGTCCTTTCCGCCGACTCCTGAAAAATTGGCATCGCTGCGTCCGATGCCGTCGCCGGTACTGAAACTCTTCGTGATTCCTGCCCGGCACGCATATTCCCATTCCGCCTCGGTCGGCAAGCATTTGTCGGCCCACTCCGCATACGCCGTCGCTCCATCCCAGTTCACTCCCACCACCGGATGGTTCTCATACCCCGGTCTGGGTACAGACTGGCCGTCCCGTTCCTCGATAAAAAGGTCTTTCGGCTCTATGCTAAGCCAGTTGGAAACATCCTCCAGATTGTTTCGTTTGTCATTGAGAAACATGCAGAACTTCGCATTCGTTACTTCATATTTATCCATGTAGAAGGCATTGATGGTGACTCGATGGCGAGGACGCTCATCGGTACTTCCTCCTTCCTCGACAGAGCCTCCCATTTCAAATTCCCCGGCAGGAACCCTGACCATTTCCGCGCCATCTTGAATAGATACGATCTGTCCGGCGCGCACGGCGAGGTCTGCCGGTAAAGCCTCAATATCATTGACTTCGGGTGCTTCCTCTGGATAAGGATTGATGGTTTCCGGCACCGCGGGAACTACGACTGTTGAGGCCTGCTCCGTACGGGGTTCATCTGAAGAGCTTTGCCGATTCGTCACCTGAACAGAATCCTCTTTGCCGTCTGCGTGGGCTTGTTGGCTGTCAGCCCGATCTTTCTCTTCCTTAATCCTGCTCCTTTCGCCTTCGTCCTCGGCCAGATCTCTTGCTTCTCTCTCTTTGGCAAGCCGATCCTTCTCAGCTTTTGCCTTTTCGCGAGCGCCGGCAAACACGTCTCTTGCAGCTTCATACGACTTTTGGGCAGATTCAAAATCGTTCTGACGATAAAGCTCATCGCCCTCCTGGTTAACTCGTTCGGCTGCCTGCCATGACTCAGCGGCAAATATTTCAGCGCCCTCCGCCTGCGCTTCGGCTTTTACCATTTCCATGGTCTTTCTGGCGCTGTCGGCCTTCTCTTTTAAGGCAATGGTTTTCTTGCTGGCCTTCTCCGATCTCATATATTTGCTTCCAGCCCTTTGATATGCTTTGAGAGCGGTCGCATCTTCCCCTTTTTTTTCAAATTCCAGGGCTTGCTCGCGGTCCTGTTCGGCTTCTTTCCAAAGTTCAGCCGCATATGTTGGAGAGTCATGCTTTTTCGCCTCAACCATCATCAGGTCCGTCGCCTGTCTTGCGGTTGCGACAGCTTTTTTTAAAGGAGAGGTGGCCTTGATTACTGCCTCACCTCCGGTGTCTCCGCTTTCACCCTCTACAACGGTCTCAGGAGGATGAGGGGCCTGGCCCCGCTTTTCAAGCTCAACGATGTTACCGCTTAGCGGGTCCGTCGGCGGAGGACTATCCGCAGGGAAATTTTTGGCCTCTTCCTTTGTATCAGAAACTGTACTTGCACTCATTGCCAAACTTACTGCATCCTTATCCTTTTTCGGAACATCAACCGGGGCAGGCGGGGCTATGGTTTTTTGCCGATCATCGTCGAGAGATTGATTTGATTCGGAGGCGGGAGACGGCACAAGACCAGACTGCAGTTGTACGGCACCATGATCCAATTGTGGCCGAGTTGAAAACCATGCAAGGAAAGCAGAGTAGCCAAAAACAAGAAGACAGAGAACTGCAAACATCGCTCCCGGAACCGAAGGCCTCCTGCCTTGCCTGGATTTGGATTGGCGCCTTATAGAGTCCCCTTGTCTCTTTGGAGGCGATGTCTTTTCATCGAGCGCTTGCATCAGATCTTCCGCACTCTGGAATCGATCCTCTGGTTTGTTCCGGAGGCATTTAAGGATTATGGTATTCAGTTTCCGGGAAACGCCTTTTATCGGGGGAAGCGTCTCCTCAGGCTGCGTGTGCTGCGAATCGCCCCCATCAAAGGGGGTTGTTCCGGTAAGCAATTCATAGAGGCAAAGCCCAAGGGAGTAGATGTCGCCCGCAACATCTGTTGAGAGATCACGATCCTGCTCCGGGCTTGCGGAGGGCATGGATTCGCTCGCCGATTCGCCGGCACTCCGGGCATCCATTTTTTGGAGGACTCTTGCGATTCCGAAGTCGGCAACTTTTATCGCGTTGGAGGCCGAAAGCATGATATTGCGGGGATTGATATCACCGTGAATAATCCCTTTGGAATGGGCATAGTGGAGCGCTCTGCAGGCGCCAGTGGCAATGCGAATGACGGAGGCCTCATCAAATCTCTTTTCTTTCAGCAAGTCGTTGAGCGATCTGCCGGGCACCAATTCCATCACAAGAAACCTGGCAAGTCCTATTCGCTCAAAGCTATAGAGAGAGGCAATATTAGGGTGGGATAACTGCAGGAGCGTGTCGATCTCCCTTTTGAGAGCACTCATGCCCTGGATGTCCCAGGTGATTTCAGGCAGGAAAAATTTTATGGCCACTTCGCGACCCTGGCTGCAGTCAAGGCCGTGATACACTTTTGCAGAGCTTCCCTCGCCGAGCATCTCGTTCACTTCATAGCGAGCCGTGGTCTCTTCGCCAACCCGGTCATAAAGGACGACTTTTTCCTTGTGGAGCGGGCCTCCTCGATAGAGCAGGGGCTCGTCATCCGGACTCGCGGGAGCAAGGCTCATTCCGCAACCGGGACAATCTTGGAGGGACTCTTTCACATCGGTCCCGCAATTTACGCACTTACTCATCGGTTCAATGAATTCACTCAATACTTTGAGAATGAGGCGGCCGTCATCGCATATTCATCGCCCGTGATGACTTCGACCCCATGTCGGCCAGGACTGCGTGTAGCTACCAGCGTCTGCCAACCGCGCGAGAAAGTAATGATGGCCCGACCGGCTTTTCCCTTCTGTTCTTTCGCATCATTCACGTCGGAATCCCTCCATTTTGCTGAAGTCCCATCTTTCGAGAGAGGCTTTCTCCGCGAGAATTGCTTCCTTCCGGGACCGTGCCAGC
>CAYZZY010000025.1:0-18807 GCA_964482745.1 uncultured bacterium | reverse complement strand
CGCTGTCCTTGGGAAACAAGGCAGAAATCCCCCGTTTCGAGGTCGTAGGGGGATTCATCAAGGACAAAGCGCACCTTCCCGGACAGAACGTAGTAGTATTTGTCCGAGCGCCTGGACCACGCTTTTTGATGTCTGCCGCCCGGAGGAACTCTCACCACGGCCAGGGAGGAGCCGGTATCCTTATTCGCCGTGTAGTCGAAAATCTCAAGGCCGTCGAAATCGAAAGATTCAACCGAATCGTGTTTTATAACCATTATTCCCCTCCGCGGGCTTAATTGCAACAGAGATCAGGGCAAATAGAGAGAGATGAATAAAAGGCCGGTCAATCCCGGGATGGCTCCATTGTTCTATTGAGCGTTATCCGGAAAGGCGAAACAATAAAACCGCATATCAATGAAGACCGAAAAGATTCTTTAACGCCTCTATGTATCTGTACCCGGCCTTCCGGGTTGCTTCGTCCTTGAGAACTTGCGTCGGCTGGTTCAATATCTTATTGACGATGCGCTCGGTCAGGTATTCAATCTCCTCCTTATCGCTCCCATTGAGGTTTGGCAGCTTGTTGAGAGACCGGTCCAGTTCCGCCTTGCGGATTTCATGGAGCGCCCTGTGAAAATCGCTTATCACATCACCGATGTCGAGCGTATTCAGCCATGCCGTGAAGTCGTCCGTCTCCGTTTCGATGATCGCGGAGCATTGTTCAAGCTCTTTTTCCCTGAATGAGATGTTTTCGTTGACGACATTCTGCAAGTCATCGATATTGTAGAGGTAGACGTTCTCGATTTTTTCCACGTCAGGATGCACGTCGCGTGGAACAGCGATGTCGATGAGAAGTACAGGCTTGTTGCGCCGTGCCTTCAGCACTCGCGGCATATGTTCCGCGTGAATTACATAGTGCGGGGCTCCCGAGGTGCTGATAATGATATCGGCGCGGTGCATGTTATCGGTAAGAGTCTCGAACTTGACAGCCATGCCTTCGTAACGCCCGGCCAACGCGACGGCCTTCTCATATGTGCGATTGGCAACCATCACGGAGTTAATGCCTCTGCCAACCATATGTTCCAGCGTGAGTTCGCCCATTTCCCCCGTCCCGATAATCATGACGGTTTTGTCAGAGAAGTCTTTGAAGATTTTCTGGGCGAATTCGACCGCCACCGAGGCGACGGACACTTTACGGGCGCCGATGGAGCTTGAGGTGCGCACGTTTTTTGCAACGGCGAATGCTTTCTGAAACAGGTTGTTCAATACTTTACCGCTGACGCCTTCCTCAAAGGAGAACATGTACGCTCTTTTTACCTGTCCCAATATCTCGGCCTCGCCCACAACCATCGAATCCAGGCTGCATGAGACCGTGAACAGGTGGCGTACCGCATCCTGATCGGAATGATGGTAGAGGTGCGGCAGAAAGGCGTCCCTGCTGATCGCATGAAAATCAGACAAGAAGGATACGACTGCGTCCATATGGTCTTCCATCTCAGACGCGGCGAGATAGATTTCCACTCGGTTGCATGTGGAAAGAATGACCAGCTCGGTGTCGGGTATCCGATCTCTCAGATCCAGAAGGGCCCGTGGCAGAGTTTTGTCATGAAAGGCGATCTTCTCCCGTACTTCTATCGGAGCCGTTTTATGATTTAGACCGATGACGAGGATGTTCATGATGGTTCGGTACCCGGCCCCCTCCTCATTTCAGGAATTCATGCGGGCCGCCGGCCAGATATCTGGTGCCCAGGAAAGTAAGGACGACGAAGACGAATGCGACGATGGTGAGTTGGGCGACCCTTTTCCCACGGGCCACTGCAAGCAATCTGATATGAAAAAGCGCGGCATAAAGCAGCCATGTGATTCCCGTGAAGACGACCTTTGGATCGTTCGGCCAATCGGGACCGAGTATTTTTGATTCATGAGCCCAGTATATGCCCACGCCGATCGCAATAGTGAAAAGCGGGAAGCCCATGTTCACCAGTTTCTGGTTCAGGTCATCCAGAGTCTCTAAAGAAGGAAGTCGGTGAAAGACCGAATCGAACGACTTTTTCTCCTTCAATTGCCTTCGCTGGATCAGATACATAATCGCCGTGGCGAACGCGACGAAAAATGTGGCGTATCCGACAAATGCAAATACGACGTGGAGGTAGAACCATGCGCTTTTCAGGTTCGGATCAATTGTTCCCGGCGCCCGGGCGACAAAGACGGCCGCGACGGCAAAGATGGTGATAAACGGCAAGAGGAAGGATGACAGCGTTGGAAGGGGAAGAGCATATTCGACAATCAGGTAGACCAGCGCGACAGCCCATATAAAGAACGCAAGGGATTCGAACATGTTGGAGACAGGCAGAAACCCGAGGGAACGCCACCGGAGCAGGAAGAAGCCGGTCAGGAAAAGAAACCCGGCGGCGGCGGCGATATTTGCATGGCGGAAATGGAGTTTGTCCGGAGAGAACAGGTGGCCGACCGCCAGTGCCGCGCTGCCTGACAGGCACAGCATTGCCACGTAAAAGCTCACCATCTGGAAACCTTCCGCAGTCACGAATCTCTCTCCGGGTTGTCGGGAGAATATGCCTCTTCGCTTATTATATCCTCAATAGCCTTTCTCGCGGCGACTTCTCCGTCCTTACGATAAATTTTTTCAATTTCTGCCTTGGCCAGTCGCTCAAACACATTTTTCCGGCGGGTCGGATCAGCGATCTCGTTTATTATCATCGGCCGATATTCCCGCATCAAGAGCAGGAAGCCTTCGTACTCTTCTCCGTATTGCCGTTCCAGTTCTTTGCGTATTCTCTTGGCGAGCGCCGGGCTTGCTCCGCCGGTGGATACGCTTATTGCAAGGTCACCCCGGAGAACCTGCGCGTTCACATAGAAATTGCACAGATCGGGAACATCGACCACATTAACAAGCATGGAGCGTTTCGTAGCCGCTCTGGCGACCTCTTCGTTTACGGACCTGTCATCGGTTGCGCTGATAACGAGGAATCTCGCGTGAAGATCCTCGGAGCGGAATTCCCGCCTTATTATCTCGACCTCTTCAAGGGCCTCAATCTCGGGCAGCACCTGCGGGCTGACAATCTTAATCTTCGCTCCCGACGCAATGAGGGACTCGATTTTGCGGAGTGCAATCGTGCCGCCACCGACCACAAGGCAGGGTACGTCTTCCAGGTTGAGCGAAATCGAGTATGGAATCGGCCTGCGAATTTCGTCTCCGTGCGAGTTCAAGGTTCAATCCTTACCGGTGTGCCCTCGGTTATCAACATATAGAGTTCCTCCGCCTCCGGCGGATACATGCGCGGGCAGCCATTGCTTGATTCCCATCCTACAGTAGATGGGTCGATTGTTCCGTGGATGCCGTAGTCGGGCCCGATCCCCGGTGTGAGCGGGTTCAGCGCCATCCATCGCGTGCCAAGTTCATTGCGCGGATCGCCCGGAGGAACCGGCCCGGTCCTTGACCACCATGTTGGATTCTTTATCTTTTCACTTATGACAAGTTCTCCTACGGGCGTGGCTCCATGCTTACCAAGGCCAACCTTGTAGGATTTGAAGAACTCTCCATGATTATAGAGTGTAAGCTTGAAGTCGGATTTGTCAATAACGATTGAAAAATCGGTTTCCGGAATCAGAATCCTCATGTTAGGACGAATGCGCGCCGGATTCGAGATGTCGCTTAATCTGCATATCAGGTCGACCGTCGTATTGTGACGAATTGCAACAGATACCATCGAATCGCCCGGTCGAATGAGATAGGCTTTCTTGTATTCATCCTCCCTCTTGAACAAAAACATGCGCAAGTTCAACTCACCGAGCAGCCTTTCGGCCAGGGCGCGCGTCTCCGGATCGCCGGCTATTGCCATCGCCTCTTCATAGAGCGTTCGGGCTTCCTCATAGTTTCCTTCAGCCTCTGATATACGCCCAAGACCCGTCTTGGCAAGGGCGGCGAACTCGCCCGCTCGCTGCGAGGCGGCCACTCGCGCGTATTTTGTGGATGCCTGCGGCCTCTTCCCCAGTTTTTCAAGACACTGTCCCATATAATAATCGATCTCGTCGCCACGCTGGAGATCTCCCTTCTGGTCGAGGGTTTGCCACTTATCGAGCGCCTCCATGTATCTGCCTTCGGCCTGCATTATGATGGCAGCGTAATACAGGCTTTTCGGGCCGACTTCAGTGCGGGGATACTTTACCGCCACCTCGTTGAAGAGATGCTCTGCTTCCGGCCACTGCGAGTTGTCGTAGAGCGTTTTTGCGGCCATGAACTGGTTGATTGAGTCGTGAAGCATTTTCTTCTGGCCGTAGATGTAAAGTCCGCCCACCACGGCAACCAGCAGCAGGGTTGCGACTATTCCAACGGCAATCGCGTATTTTGTTTTCATCTGGATGGAACTCCCGTCGGTTATTGCTTCATCGTGGGATATGACAACACAATGCTCAGGAATACCCCAATATATCGGGGTTCGGCCGAACATCAGATAGTAGATGATAGCCTATAGTTTACAGCATATGATATGGTTTTTCAACATGAAGATCATAGCGAGCATGTACACAAAACCCTGGTGATTAGCGCTAGATGCGCGATACCGTCACATGTTTGAGCGCGAGTTGCAGTTCGGCAACCGACTGAAACCGTTTTTCAGGATCTTTTTCGAGAGCGGTCATTATGATGCGGCTGAGCGAAGGCGGTATTTTCGGATTTGCCTTGGAAGGTTCCATGGGTTTGATTTTGCGAGTGATATGCAGCTTCATGATTTCTTTTCGGTCCTTGGCCTCATAAGGGACTTTTCCCGTGAAAAGCTCGTACATGCAGACGCCGAATGAATATATGTCCGAGCGCTCATCGACTCGCTTGCCCTTGATCTGTTCCGGCGACATGTAGCGAGGTGTTCCCGCCCTCGATTTCGAGCGCAGGAACGTGAATCCTTTTTCCTCGGTGGAGAGCCCGAAGTCTACGATCTTGACCTGTCCGTCTTTTGTAATGAGAATATTTTCCGGTTTTATGTCGCGATGGACAATCGAGTGGTAGCGTCCATCCTTCAGCCGGTGACGATGGATGTAGTTCAGGCCGGCACAGATTTGCTCGCATAATTCCAGTCGCTGGCTCATGCTCGGCGTATTTTTCTCGACATACATGCGGATGTCGACGCCGTCGATGAATTCCATGAGCATGAAGCCCTGTGTTTGTCCGTCAGTTTTGCGGCGAAGCTCTATGATGTCGAACACGTCAACGACATTGGGATGATCCAGCTCGCGGGCTATCTCAAGCTCCCGGTGGAGATATTCAGACTTTTTCTTGTCTTCGAGGAAGTGTTCCGGAAGGACCTTGATCGCGACTTTGCGGTCTTTTTTTTCATCGATACCCAGATACACACGCCCCATTCCACCTTTTCCGATGGGACGCACAATCCGGTATGGGCCGACTCTGTTCTCAGCCATTGCGTTCGAAGCGATTCCTTGGATTTCGGTCTTATGCCGTCTTAACAAGCGCCGACTTGTGTTCGCACATCTCTATGGCCTCGCGCGGACACTTGCTGACACATATTCCGCAGGCGATGCATTTCTCGGGGTCGACAACGTGCAGTTGTTTCTTCTCCCCGGCTATTGCATTAACGGGGCACGCCATCTCACAGATTGTGCAGCCATTGCACTTGTCGGTGATGAGCGCCCGCACCTGTTTCGGCTTTGCCCATATGCAGTTATAGGGACACGCCATTGCACACAACCCGCACCTGGTGCATTTCTCGTGATCCACAACGGCAAGGCCGTCCTTAACGGCAATCGCATCGAACGGGCATGTGCGTTCGCAAACGCCGCACGCCACACAGCCGACCTCGCACAGCTTTCGCACCCTCCCACCCTTGTCGTGCGACTTGCACATGACGAAGACTTCATGGGTGGCGTCGTACAGGTCGATAAGGTTTCGCGGACAAACGTCAACACAGATCCCGCAGCCCGTGCATTTGTCATATCGAACGTATGGAACTCGATGGAAGTCGTATTCGATGGCGCCGAACGGACACGCCTTTGCGCACGAGCCAAGCGCAAGGCACCCATACGAACACTCTTTTGCGCCGTTAAAAAACAAGGAGGCGGCCCGGCAATCTTCAATGCCATGATATTCGTACTGAATTTTTGCGATGCCGATGTCGCCCCTGCATTGTATCTTGGCGACGCGGGGCGCCACCGAGGCCGCTTCAACGCCCATTACGCTTGCGACCAGGTGCATTGTCGTCTCGCCCCCGGCCACACATGCGTTGACCGGCGCCTTCCCTTCGGCGATGGTCCTGGCGGCGCGCGAGCAGCTCGGGTGGCCGCATGCTCCGCAGTTCACGCCCGGAAGCGCTTGCTCCAGCTTTTCGACCCGCGGATCAATCTCGACCGCAAACTTTTCCGAGGCGAATGCCAGGACGGCTCCGGCGACAAGTCCGAGGCCTCCAACTACCATTATCGCCCACAATAAGGTTTCCATTATCCAATCACAATCTTTGGCCGTTCACAATCGCGGCGCTTAGAATTTCATCCCGGAAAATCCCATGAACGCGAGCGAAAGAAGACCCGCCACGATAAATGCAATCGGCGCCCCCTCCATCGCTCGGGGTACGTCGGTGATTTCGAGCCGTTCACGAATGCCGGCCATTATTATGAGGGCGAGGGCAAATCCGATTGCGGCACAAAGGGAAAAAACAAGCACTTCAATTATATTGTAGCCTTCCTTGATATTGAGCAATGCCACACCCATAACCGCGCAGTTCGTTGTGATGAGCGGCAGATATATTCCCAGCGCGGAATAGAGCGTCGGGTTGAATTTCTGCATAAACATCTCCACGAACTGTACGAGGGCGGCGATAACCAGGATGAAACTTACCGTTTGCAGGAATTCCACTCCTGCAATGACCAGAATCTTGTTCACGAAGTAGGTGGCGAGGCCGGCGAGTGTCATGACGAAGGCTACGGCCATGCCCATGCCGATCGATGAATCCACACTTCGGGACACTCCCACGAACGGACAGATTCCAAGAAACCGGCTCAGCACAAAATTGTTTATGAAGATCGCTCCGACCGCGATCGTTATCAAGGTTGAAAAGTCCATGGAATCGCTCACTGTGACTCCTTGCTCTGGACAGCCCGTCTTACTTCAAGCCGCCTGTTTATGATGTTCATACATGCCATCAGGACGCCAAGCGTAAGGAACGCGCCCGGCGGCAATATCATGACCAGCGAAGGCTGAGCGCCGGCAGGCAACACGGGTCGCCCCAGCAATTGACCGGCGCCGACGATCTCCCTGATTCCACCGAGCAGCATCAGCGACATAGTGAATCCAAACCCCATCCCGAGGGCGTCCAGGATCGAAAGCCATGGCGTGTTCTTGGACGCGAAGGCTTCCGCCCTGCCGAGAATGATGCAGTTCACCACGATCAGCGGCACGAAAATGCCCAGTGCCGCATGAAGCTCCGGTGCGTATGCATGCATCGAGAGGTCGATCACGGTCACAAACGAAGCAATCACAACAATGAATGAAGGGATACGGATCTTGGCCGGGATAAAATCCCGAATGAGGGAGATCACAACGTTTGATCCCAGAAGCACGCAGGTCGCCGCAAGGCCCATACCCATACCGTTCTTGAGCGAAGTCGTGACGGCGAGAGTGGGGCACAGCCCGAGCATTAATCGAAATATCGGGTTTTCGTCCCAGAAGCCTTTCAGGAATTCACTCCGAGCGCTCATTCTATCGCTTCTCCTCCACTTTGCTCCGCACCTCTATGAAGCTCGCCGCTCCCTCGCGCACGCAGTCGGTTACCGCACGGGAGGTGATCGTCGCGGCGGTGATGGCATCTATCGCCCCATTCGGATCATCCTTCTTCAACGCGACCCGGTCCGGTCCCATCCCTGAAAATTGGGCCAGGAACCACGGCTCTATTTCGCCATATCTGATCTGGGCGGCATTCGCGCCCAATCCCGGGGTCTCCGAATGGCTTTTTATCCTGATGCCGGCAATCTTCTCGCCGGTCTCATCCATTGCGACAACTATTTCGATTAATCCGCTGTATCCTTTGTTGGTGGAGGTCGTGAACGCGGTCCCTTTGAATGCGCCGTCAAAGCGGCCGGCATAGTATTTTTTTTCGCCGATCTTTATCGGTTCCGGATCGAATACAATCCGGTCGCCGCGCTCCTCGCCCGCCAGCGCCTTGCCCCGCAGAACACGCTCCTTCTTCTCCTCGTTGGCCTGGATGCGCCCGCGTGTGGCAGCGTCGACGATGGCCAGGGCGCCCGCCGAGACCGAGCATATCAGGAAAAGGATGAGGCTCAACCGGGCGTAAACCTTCACGACACTCCCTCCCCGAACCGCCTGGGCACCGTGTATCTGTCGATCAGCGGCGTGACTGCGTTCATTATCAGAATTGAATAGGACACTCCCTCAGGCGGGCCTCCCTTGAGACGCACGAGGAACGTCAACAATCCGCACCCTATTCCCATGATGACCTGTCCTCTGATCGTGATCGGTGATGTAACCATATCGGTTGCCATAAAGAATGCACCCAGTACAAGCCCCCCGGCGAAAGCGTGCATGAGAAAATCTCCAGTGAAGTAACCTTCCGGCCCCCCGAAGATCCACATAAGTACACCGACCGTTGCCATAAAACTCACGGGCAGTTGCCAGTTAATATATTTTTTGTAGACAAGGAATGCCGCGCCCAGCAAAAGGAAGAGGGCCGACGTCTCTCCTATGCACCCGCCGACTTGGCCGATGAACAGATCGAAGAGCGAATAGGCGTCGGCCTGGGCGCCTCCCTTGACAAGGGGGGTGGCCGAGCTTATTACATCCACGGAAACGCCGAAGCGGTCGGCAACATCAAAACTGAAGAAGGAAAAGCCGGGACGGTTCCACCAGAGAGGCTTGAGCCATCCCTTGGTCATTGCCACGGGCCAGGCGGCGAGCAGCATGACGCGACCTGCCAGGGCGGGATTGAAAATATTCTTGCCGAGCCCTCCAAAGGCAAGCTTGGCTATCAGGATGGCGAAAATGCTTCCGATGGCAGCGATCCAGAGCGGGATGCTCGGCGGCAGATTGAGGCCCAGCAACAATCCGGTCACCGCCGCGCTGCAATCGCCGATAGTAAGTTCCCATTTGAATATCTTCTGTGTGAGCGCCTCGGTTGCCAGGGCCGCGATTATACACACGATGAGAACCACGGCCGAACGCATTCCGAACAGGTAGACCCCCATAAGGGTTGCGGGCGCGAGCGCGATGAGCACGTCGATCATCACTCGCCTGACGTCGGTTTTAGCCCGTATATGAGGTGAGGCGGTTACAATGAGCGGTCGGTCTAAGGTCATTTCTTCTCTTCTTTGGCGCGCTCTTTTTGTGCTTGTTTTTGCAATTCCATTTTGGCGAACTTGAACATGTGGACCATCGGTCTGCCGGCCGGGCAAACATACGTGCAGCATCCGCATTCCATGCAATCCAGTAACCCCAGGTTCTTTGCGTCCTCGAACCTGTGGCGCTCGCACAATATGCCGAGCTTTGAGGGAAGCAAAAACATCGGGCATGCATTGACGCAGTTCCCACAGCGGATGCAGGTCTGGGATTCAACTATGTTGACGTCTTTTTCGGCCAGCGCCACAATCCCCGATGTGCCCTTTATGACGGGTACTTCGGTCGTGTGCTGCGCCATTCCCATCATGGGGCCGCCCATCAGGAGCTTCACGGGTGGTGACGAGAAACCGCCGCAGTAATCGATCACGTCCTGGAATAGTGTTCCTATTCGCACCAGCAGGTTCTTTGATTCCGCGATGGCTGAGCCATTAACCGTAAGCGCCCTCTCCAGCAGAGGCTTACCGTCGAATACGGCCTCCGCAATCGCAAGCGCCGTGCCTACGTTGTTTATCCCGACCCCCACATCCATCGGCAGGCCGCCCCCGGGAACCTCGCGCCCCGTCAATACACGTATCAACTGTTTCTCCGAGCCCTGCGGGTACTTTGTCTGCAGTTTCTTGACGGTGATGCCGGGGTATTCCTTCACCGCTGAATTCAGCGCCCGAATGGAATCCGGCGTGTTTGCCTCGATGCCGATGATGGCGCGTTCCACGCCGATCGCCTTCATCATCAATTTGAGTCCGAGGACGACATCGGAGGAGCGTTCCTGCATAATTCTGTCGTCCGCCGTCAGATACGGCTCGCATTCGGCCCCGTTCAGTATGTAAAGTTCTATCTTTTTCTCGGGAGGAGGGGAGAGTTTTACATGGGTCGGGAATGCTGCGCCTCCAAGCCCGACGATGCCGCTCTCCGTCACGGCCGTCTTTATGTCTTCGGGAGAGATTTCATCGATTCGTTCGCGCGCGCGCGTTGTGCCGTATTCCGATTCGTCTTTCCCATCCGATTTGATTTCCACGGCCTCGCATGTGCGAAACACCGGATGGTTCTGCGGTTTTATGGAAACGACCTTGCCGGATATTGAAGCGTGCATCACCGCGGTGACGAATCCCGGCCCTCTGGCCACGCACTGGCCCTTTTTGACGTGGTCGCCATTTTTTACGATGGCCCGGGCGGGCGCCCCGAGATGTTGTCTCATCGGAATGAGCACTCGATCCGGCGGCGGCATGACCTCAATAGGTTTTTTCTCAGTGTGGTGCTTCTCTTCCGGCGGATGTATTCCACCACGAAAACTGTGCATAAGGGTTTCGAGCATAATGGGCCACAAACCTTAAAATCTCTTAATAACAACAGAAGTAGTTGGGTTGGGGTGTAAGCACCTCTAAAAGTATTTAAATATAGCATATTGCAGAAAAAGAAGTCAATCGAGAATTGAGGCGTCAGGACGGCGCGAATCCATGTGGATGGTTTAAATGTGGTTTGCGGAGATCGTTTTATCAATCTAAAACGTTTGACAAGGGGAGAGCCATTAATAGTCCGGCGATCTGAGGCCGCAGATCTTCCATGCCCCGTGCCGTTTCTCGAGCAGAATGCGCTTATAGAGTTTTTTCCCGAACTGTATCCACGGATTGACAGTCAGCAAGGCGGAATTCTCTTTGATCTCCTTATTGACAATCCTGAATGTGTTCTTCGTATTACCCTTCACAAAAAGGTCGCTTGACAGCAGGTCTCCATGCACAACCTCGAGTTCTTTCCTGCGTTCCTTCCCGGCCTCGTCATAATCTCTTTTCGTGAGGCCGGTTGGATCCATGCGGCACATGAACTCCTCGACGTCCACGCATGCGAGGAACGCTGCCTTGTTCTCCGAAGTAAGAGCCTGGAGCGCATTGGCAACGATTGTTTCAGGCGGTACCAGTTCCTGCGAAACATCGGGCCGCGGCAAATACAGGGCCACTCCCGCGGCGGCCAGAACGACAAGGACCAGAACAGCCGCAATCGCAATGGATTTTTGAGATCGTTTTCCGGGCGGCTTGACCAGTGCCGGATGTATGCCGGCCCTTTTTGATCCTCTGCCGGTTGTGGGCAATGCGAGATCGGGCCGAGCGCTTTTTATGCACTCGCGGCATACCAGTATTGCCAGTGGTTTTGTCTGCTTTCCCGCTTGCGCCGGCTGCGTCACTTTGATCAGGCATTCCTTACAGGCAGGCCTGCCGCACTTCAAACACCTGCCGACCGACTTCCTGTCCGGATGAACCGTGCACTTCATCGGGGTTCCCTCTGATCCAGGGTCTCTGTTCTCATACTATCTGCATAAATATCATTGAAACAACGACCTTAATTGGCAACTATAGCTTGACCGATCTGTCTCTGTCAAGAATTTTCAGAGTCATGTCTTTTGCAGGAAAGGGGAATCGCAGTTCAGCGCAAAGGCTCGAGTTGATTTGACGGCAGAGACTCTTCTGTTGCCCTTGATCAATCTGAAGATCATGTGCTAGGCTGATCAGGAGAATGGTGAGCTACGGATAGAACAGCCCGCCGTTTGACCTGTTTTTCATGGAGTCTTTCCTGAATCGGGACATGTCAGGGCAAAGCATGCTGCAATGAGACGATCATTATTGAAAAAGGAACTTGATGCTCTTTGCCTCTCCTATGGCAAGGAGTATCTCTCGACCGACCCTCTGATGTTCCTGCACCGGTATGATGATCCGGATGATATCGAGGTCGTGGGATTGATCTGCGCTTCGCTGGCATACGGTCACGTCAAGATAATCAACCGCAACATTCAGCGGGTACTCGACCTTTTGGGAAAGCGTCCCGCCCGATATGTGCGTCGCTTCAATGCACGAGCGGATGCGTCCGGATTCTCGGAGTTTTCGCATCGCTTCAATCGCGGGCACGATATCGTTCTGCTGCTGCATTATATGAAACAGATGATTGAGGCCGAAGGTTCAATCGGAGGTTTTTTTCAGAAAGGTTACAGGGCCGACGATCTCACCATTGGAGGAGCACTCGCCGACTTTGTTGATCGTACGCTGGCGCTTGACTGCACTCCTGTGTATCCAGATGGCGTTCTGCCCGGTGATGCAAGAGTCCGCTTCTTCTTTCCTTCGCCTTCTCGCGGGAGCGCGTGCAAACGCCTCAACCTTTATCTTCGCTGGATGATCAGGCATGGCGACGGACTTGACTTCGGTCTGTGGGATTTTGCCTCGCCATCACAACTCGTGATTCCGTTGGATACGCATGTTGCCCGGATATGCCGTCTGATTGGGCTTACAAAAAGAAAGTCGCCCGGCTGGTCAATGGCTGTGGAGATAACAGGGAACCTCAAGAAACTCGATCTGCATGATCCCGTCAAATATGACTTCGCGATCTCCCGGCTCGGAATCCTCGACAAATGCACTCACAGCCCGACGGTCGAAAAGTGCCTCGAATGCGAAATTCGAAAACTCTGTTCGAGATAGAAGCTCAACTCTTCAATTATATGATATGTGAATCGATCTCGCGCAGCGCCTTCGGGGCGCCGAGAATCTCCGCGAGGATAATGCCCTTCCGGATGTCATGCATGTCCCACTTACCGATGCCCGCAAGCCGCGCAACGGCGGGCTCTTGTCGTACACGCTGTCTGGCGCCCTTGCCTTGCCCCGGACGTTTCGCATGTTTCGGTCCTGGTTCGGCCATGGCCGGCTCTCTCGGGACGACAACCCTCTTCTTTTCGACGCGAACCTCCCGATTACGCTCTACGCGATGTTCCGCCTGCCGCTGGGCCTCTCGAGGGGAAGCCTCCCGCTGCTGCCTCGCGGGTCGTGGTGGCGGGAACGGTTCGGCGCACTCAGGCTCCCGCATGGGAATGGGCGGAGGCGGAGGAGATGCTTGCCTCGCTGATGGAGCTCCTCCGATCTGGCGCTTGCGTTCCAGCGCTTCCTGAAACCACCGTTCCAATTCGTTGTCGCCCTCCTCGCCGGGCGCAGGCTGGCCGAGTTCCCAGCTTTCCGTCTCACCGGAAGTTGCCGGTCGAGTTGTGACCGTTCGGGAGTGAGTCACATCGCCGGGCGGCTGTGTCCCCTTTTGCTGTTCCTTCAGTTGGCCTTGCACATCCTGGAGGTACTTATCGAGGATCGGCTTTGCCACCTTCCAGACGACCCAGATGACGAAGAAAAATATCAGGGGGTTAAGGCGATCCATGGCATTAATCTTTCTGGCCTTGTTTGCCCATGTCGGAGATGGACTCCCTCATCGACGTGTCGGACTGGATATTTTTAAACTTGTAGTAGTCCAGGATGCCGAGATTGCCGGAACGGAAAGCTTCAGCCATGGCGCGCGGCACTTCCGCCTCTGCCTCGACGACTTTTGCCTGCATCTCGACCACCTGGGCTCTCATTTCCTGTTCCCGCGCGACGGCCATAGCCTTGCGCTCCTCGGCCTTGGCTTGCGCGATCTGCTTGTCGGCCTCCGCCTGCTTGATCTGAAGCTGGGCGCCTATGTTCTCGCCCACGTCAACGTCCGCGATATCAATCGAGAGTATCTCGAACGCCGTGCCTGAATCGAGACCCTTCGACAGCACCTGGCGAGAGATCATATCCGGGTTCTCAAGCACCCTCTTGTGGGATTCAGCAGAACCAATGGTGGTCACAATGCCTTCTCCCACGCGCGCGATAATTGTTTCCTCTGTGGCGCCACCGACGAGTCTTTCAAGGTTCGCGCGCACTGTCACGCGTGCCTTCGCTTTCAACTGAATGCCGTCCATCGCCACGGCGTCGACCGTTTCTTTTCCCTTGCGCGGGTCGGGGCAATCGATGACTTTCGGGTTGACGCTGGTCTGCACGGCCTCGAGCACGTCGCGTCCCGCAAGATCGATTGCGGCGGCGCGAGCGAAAATCAGGTCAATGTTGGCCTTGTTTGCCGCGATCAGCGCCTGGACCACACGGACGACGTTTCCATGGGCGAGGTAGTGCGCCTCAAGGTCGTTGGTGGTGACCTTCAGGCCGGCCTTGATCGCCATGATGCGCGTATTCACGATTACGCTCGGGTTCACATTTCTGAGACTCATACCGATCAGACTGGAAAAACCCACATGAGCATCGGAAAGGACGGCCCGAAGCCACAGACCGAAATAGCGCCCCAATACTGCGATGACTGCCAGAATAATCCCCACGATTATGAGACTTATTATTACTCCTATACCGTCCATTTAAGCATCCTCCCTTTCCTCTGTTGAAGTTTCCATCTCTCTCACGACCATCCGGTTGCCTTCCACTGCGACAACCTTGACGTTCCTGTTCTTATCGATGAATGAGCCTTCCGTCACCACGTCCAGCCGTCTCGAACCGATTCTCACGATGCCGGCCGGTCTCAGATGGGTAACGCTCACCCCCTCCTTGCCGATGTATTGTTCGAGCGATTCCGTCCCGGTAAAGCCCAGCTCCTTGTCAAGGTTGCGCCCCAGGATGAGAAGCTTGCCCGCGCGGCTGCGGGGGAAACGCTTGATTCCAATTACGATTAAAATCGTCGCGAGCAATAGCTCGCCGCCGGCTATCCAAAGCCCCATTTCATGATATTCGCGGAACGCGAGCACGATGCTGGCAATGAGTGCAATGAACCCGAGAACACCGAACACCCCGCCGGGCAGAAACAGCTCGACCAACACGAATGCGACGGCGACAATGAACAGCAACAGAACCATCATTCCCTAATCCTCCTGTTTGCCTGAGGCGGAATCTCCCGCGGACGGAGCCGCCGCCGGCTGTTCGATCGGCGTCCGCAGCCTCGCCTCCTCCTGGTGAATAATCGATTCCATGAATGCGATGAGCTGCCCCAGTTCGATAATGACCTGCTGGGTTACTTTCATCTTGTCGCCAGGATCGACCGACGTCGTTCCATGCAGCTCTTCGAAAGAATCCAGGACTATCGTCTGTTCCTTGGCAAAAAGCTCTCTTGCTTTCGAGATAAGCTTGTTGTAGCGGTTTACGAAAGGGTCGCAGGAGTAGTAACCGGCGCCCTTTTGCTGGATATCCTGGATGTCCGTACGGAACACGCGCGCCATGGCGAGCAGTGTCTTTTTTGCCTCAATCGATTCGGCCATCACGAAGCCTCACTTTTTTTCTTCCTCAACCACAAATACCTTATTACCGACAACCCTGATCACCTTCAGGGGCCTGTCCTTTTCGATGAAGCCGCCCTCCGTCTGGACTTCGATGGGCTCGCCGCCGAAGAGCGCCCGCCCGGTCGGTCGCAGATGGGTCAGGCTCCTGCCGCACTGGCCAACCATCGCCTCCAGGCTCTTGGAGGCGGTAAAGCCGCGCCCCGCGTCTTCGCTTGCGGAGAGTACTATCAATTTCTTCATCCTCGATTCGGGCGAGAACTTATAGATTGCAAAAATACCGAGCGCGGCCGAACACACCATGAATATGAAAGTGAAGAGCGCGCTGTTCAGGATTTGATAGTCCCATGAAAACTTCGGTATCGGCCTGTCCACCAGGGCGAGGTAAATGCCCACCAGGACGCACGCCATTCCCGAGATGCCCGCCACTCCGAATCCGGGTATCACCAGCAGTTCCAGCGCGATCAGGCCGACGCCCAACACGAACAGAAGCACGTCGACAGAGCTTGCCAGCCCGGCGAGGTAGTGGCCTCCAAAGAAAAGAATCAGGCATGTCGCCCCAAACGTCCCGCTGATTCCCCAGCCCGGCATCTGCAGCTCAAAGAAAATGCCGAGAACTCCCAACGTCAGCAGTAGTCCCGAGACGATAGGGTGCGTTAAAAACCGGACGATATTCTCCGACCAGGATACCTTGCTGACAGACTTGTTGTCGGGGTCCAGGCCGAGCGTGAGAATGAAATCATCCAGCGAAGCGGGTGATGAACCGGCAAGGCCCATCTTCACACACTCCTCCGTCGTCATCGTGAGCAGTTTTCCTTTCGGCGAAACTGTCCTGGTGGAGATTCCCTTTTCCTTGAGTTCACCTGCCTCCTCTCCGGAGACAATCCTGCGGACACCGTTCTCGATAACCGCTACCGCCTCAACATCGGGATCCACCATCGCCTCCGCCAGAACCGGAGGATGACCGTTTCGCTCGGCCGTTGCACGGAATTCGCCCCTCACAAAAGAGATCTCTTTTTCGCCGGTTTCGATTTTTTGGCCGCCGGGGGCAAGGCCTACCGGGGTGGCCGCGCCGATGGTGCTTCCCGGCGCCATCGCTATTGTCTTTGTTGCGAGGCATACAAGAGCGCCGGCCGAGATCGCTCGTTTGTTCACGTACGCCGCCGTCGGGAGCTTGCAGTTGTCGAGCGCATCGCGAATATCCAGCGCCGCGTCGACTCGACCGCCAAGGGTGTTTACATCCAGCACCACATAAGCCGCATTGATCTGTTCGGCCGTCTTGAGCGAGCGTTTTATGAAGAATGCCAACCCCAGGTCAATCACTTTGTGAACAGGAATTACAAAGGTCTCCTGCCGCGCGTCGCTGGCGGCAGCGCTTGAGTGAGAAAAAGATGCGCCCGCTATCGTCAACGAAAGAGATACGATGAGACAAGCCCCGACAATCCCGGGTCGCGGGAGGAAAAACGCGTGACGATTAATGATCAGTCGGACGAGATAAAGCAGTCCGATGGCTTTTGGTCCACAACATCTGGGCTTTCGTATCAATAGCAAGCTTCCCGGCAAGACTCGGTTGTCGACGCCCAAACAGCGGATTACAAAGAAATGGATGCAATTGGATTATACATCATTCGCACCCAAGTCTGCAAGCGTTCCATGAAAATGAATGCTTCCGGTTCTGGAATGCGGCATGACAGATAAGATTGTCACCTTCATTTGCCCTGTTGCCTTTTTATGCTTGAAAACACAGCGTGGCACAGTTGCAACCAGACATTGATTCCTGCTAATGAGAGTGCGGAGAAAAACGGAACTACTTAACCGCAAAGGGTCGCAAGCCCGAGACGCAAAGAGCGCAAAAGAACAGAGCAAGATTGTCATTGCGAGAAGCGGAGGGTCACAGACCCGAGCGACGAAGCAATCTCATTTTTTCTCGCGGCGGGCGTCCCCCGATAGCTTGTTATCGGGACCACTCATATTATATTGATATCTTTGTTTGTGACTTTTGCTTTCGTGTTAAGAAAGAGAGATTCTTCGCTGTGCTCAGAATGACAGCCTCCGTGTTCTCAGTATCCTCTGTGGCAAAAATCAGTCTTTTGGTTGCGGCTATGCCACCCTGTGAAAGTTCTATGCAAAAATTGCACAGGTCCAGAAACATTCTCCCTAAAAATGCAAAAATTTCGTGCCATAGAGCATTGATATTGATAGTGTTGTGGTTTAAAAGCCATTTTTTGGATGTGTCAGGATTTATATAAGCAGTTGTTAAATCGATACTTAGACTTACAAAGGGCTGCCCGTATAGTGGTTGTTGGGATATTTGGCACTGTAAATGCAAATGTATCGAATCCTATTGATAAAGAATTGATATGCTTTAACTCCCGGCAGTGAACGCAGGCTTTTTTCCGGGGTTTCATACTAGAGGGGATGAATAGCTTTTGCAGAAGACGGTCATGGTTGTCGATGACGAGCACAATGCGCTTGTCGCCCTTGCGGAGATTCTTCGCGAAGATGGGTATCACGTCGTGGTCGCATCGACCGAAGAACAAGCCATGAGTCATCTTGGCAATTGGACCTTCGACTTTGTCATTACGGATCTGTTCTTGTTGCACACTTGTTGCACAAAGCTTCTCAACAAAATCAGGGGGCTCGAACCTCGGATACCCGTTATTCTGACCACGGCGCACGGCGATGTTGATCGCTATGTTGATGAATCGAGCTTGGAAGGGCTTGAGTGCTTGTCCAAGCCGATCAAATATGACGAATTGAAACGCGTAATCGGAAAGATAGAAGAGGCTCAGAGCGCAAAAGCCGAGAGCTGATCGAAAGGATGATGCCATTTACCATGTGAATCTGCCCATGTTGGTATACCCGTCCCGTGCGTAAGTAAAAGGAACATATTCTTGTCACCCCAAAAAGCAAGTCCGATGAGGAAGAGGTAAGTTTGTAAGGGATTTGTTGCGCTCTCCAACAGGGCAGTTGGGTAGAGCCAAAGAATGATTTTTCCGGGTGCTGGCGCGCCCCCAATTCGCTAAGTTCAGCTTGGCTTCGGCCATGCCTTTTGACCTGGCGTCCGGAAAAGTCTTCCGGGCGCAACAAATCCTTGCATCTATTCCTTGCGTGTCTCCGTTGAATTTCACCAGCCGCTGCTTTCTTATGTCTTCTTATGATGGAAAACCTCCCGATCACATGCCGGCGCCATGCTGACTGATGTATGGAAGCCGCCCTTTCCGCAGGCCTCAAGAGGGGTCCACACAGAAAACATCCATTTTTTGATGAATGATTATTGCAGAGAAACCGGGCCGGCGGGCCATTGTTTTCTTGGTGAGTGTCGGAAGAGCAAGATCAAAAAACGAGCAG
The DNA here is from genome assembly GCA_964482745.1 of uncultured bacterium. GTDB lineage: Bacteria > Abyssobacteria > SURF-5 > SURF-5 > SURF-5 > CAYZZY01. The sequence continues at coordinate 13 of CAYZZY010000025.1, read as the reverse complement.
CGGTCATGTGCCT
>CAYZZY010000024.1:0-18990 GCA_964482745.1 uncultured bacterium | reverse complement strand
CTAGACCATTTCCTTCAATCCTTCGACGTCCACTATGGTGAGCCGGCGGCCTTTCAGGTGGACCAGGCCTGCCTCTTGAAATTTCCGAAATGTGCGCGAAACAATCTCGCGGACGGTGCCAATGTGCGCGGCGATTTCCTGTTGGTTCTCGGTGAGGTTGATTTTTATACCGTCCGACGTCCGTTCCCCTTCTTCATCGGCCAACCTCAAAAGATAACCCGCGAGTCGGGCGCCGACATCTTTGAGTGACAGACCCTCCAGTTGCCTCGTAAAACTTCTGAGCCATTGCGCGAAGTGATGGAGCAGCCCGAATGCGACTTCGGGATAGGTCCGTATCACATCCTCGAAGTCATTTTTTCTAATCAAGAGCAGGTCTGAATCTTCAACTGCCTGCGCGTTGGCCGGACAAAGGCCGTTGTCAAAGGTCGGAACCTCCGCGAACGTGTCACCGGCCTTGAACGTGTGCAGAATATGTTCCCTTCCCCCCGAAGACATCTTGTATATCTTGACGCTTCCCCGACGAATGAAAGAGAAGCCGTCACAGGGATCGTTCTCGAAAAAGACCATCTGCCCTTTGTCGTATTCTTTTCGGCGTGCCGCCCGTGCGATTTCCGTGAGCGGGGCGTCGCCGAGTTGTGAGAAAAAGGGAACACGCTTCAATTCCTTGACAACATCGGAAATGTCGTCCATCTGATTTCTCTCCCCGATTCAAAATCCTCGATGCAGGCCTTGCGCCGACGCCATGTCGAGCGCCTCCAGATATTCTGTGCGCGTTATGCTCCGGTTAATCAATGAATGCTCGTATGCTTTGTACACAGGGTGATATTGCGCCATCACGTTCACATACGAATCAGCGGATAACTCCCTTGAGATGAAATGCATGATCTTCTCAGTGCCGGCAAGCCCGTTTGGGAGCACCAGGTGGCGGATGAGCATACCTCTCGTCGCCACTCCTCGCTCGTCGACTGCAAGGTCGCCGACCTGCCGATGCATTTCCTTGAGAGCCGCCTGCATGATCTCGGGATAGTTCGGTGCGCGCGATAATTCTTCGGCGGTTTTCTCGCTTGCATATTTTGCGTCGGGCATGTATATGTCGATGACGCCATCGAGCAGGCGGAGAGTTTCGATCGAATCGTAACCGCCACAGTTGTACACCAGTGGAACGTTCAACCCGTTCTCATACGCAATCGGGAGCGCCTCCAGTAGTTGGGCTGCAACGTGGGAGGGCGAAACGAAGTTGATGTTATGGCAGCCTCTTTGCTGGAGTTCCAACATTATGGTGGCAAGCTGGCGTGCGGTCTCGGCCCTGCCCTGCAGGAGGTGGCTGATGTCATAGTTCTGGCAGAAGATGCAGCCGAGATTGCATCCGGCGAAGAAGATGGTTCCTGATCCGCCGGTCCCGACCAGCGGCGGTTCTTCTCCGAAGTGCGGACCATGGCTTGAGACCAGGGCAAGGCGGCCCGTCCGGCAGAAGCCGACTTCGTCCTCGATGCGGTTGACACCGCAGTTGCGAGGGCAGAGATCGCAACTTTCGAGCCGCGCAAGCGCAAGTTCGGCCCGGCTGGCCATCTCGGTTGGCGAGAGATTCATTTTCCCGCCGGGGGTTCCTCCCTGATCGTTACGCTTTTCATCACGACTTGTTCAAGCGGTCTGTCACTCCTGTCAGTTTTCACCTTGCCGATGGCGCGCACAGTGTCCATTCCTTCTATCGTCTGGCCGAACACCGTGTATTGGCCGTCGAGATGAGGGGTGGTGTCCAGACATATGTAGAATTGGCTGCCCGCGCTGTCAGGACTTGCCGACCGCGCCATCGCGACCGTTCCCGCAATATGCTTATACTTGCTGAATTCCGCCTTTATCGTATATCCCGGCCCCCCGGTTCCGGTGCCTTTGGGATCGCCTCCCTGGATCATAAAACCGTCGATGATGCGGTGAAAGATAGTGCCGTCGTAGAAACCTTTTTTTGCGAGGGTCACAAAGTTCTCTACCGTGCCTGGTGCAATGTCCGACAAAAGTTCGAATGAAAAAGTTCCCATGTTTGTTTCAACTGTCGCGATCATTCTTTTTCCTCCCTCAGTTTTTCTGGCTGCGAGTTCCGCCATATCTTCTCTGGGCGAAGGCAATTTCGGCTTCTGATCTTGCCGGAAATACATGTTGAGCGCCCACACCATGCCAAGAACCGCCACCACAGCGATGATTGTAATAACTTTGTCACGCATATTTCCTCCCGGATTGAAACGTAAAGCGTTTGTGTCCCATAGAACAGGATCGGTGACTTGCAGGCGCCCGTTCTCTTTCGCCACCATATCGCTCCTTCTCATTCTATCCTTTCTTTACCCGTTTGACCAGACCGGCCCGTTTCCGCTACCGGTCGCGAAGGGAAGCAGGGAGCACGGCCATTATTTTTTCCACCGCTTCGGACGCGCCATCGGTCGCATCGAGTTCGATCCATGTCACTTTTTCTTTGCGAAACCATGTCATCTGCCTCTTGGCAAAACGACGCGAGTTTCGTTTTATCAATCGAACCGTTTCTTCCAGGTCGGTCTGTCCCTCGAGATAATCAAGGACTTCCTTGTATCCAAGCGGTCTGAGGTGATGGAGAGCGTTGCCATATCCCTTTTCGCATAAGCGCTGCACCTCTTCCACGAGGCCGTGATCAAACATCCAGTCGACTCTCCCGTCGATTCGAGCGTTCAGGTCCTCTCGCGTCCGCAGGAGACCGATCATGAATGCGTTTCTCGGTTTGCGTTCCGCCTTGTGCCGTTTGTGCCAGGCTGAAAAAGGCGATCCCGTGAGTTCAAATACTTCGAGCGCTCGCACTATTCGCCTCAGGTCCCCGGGCGCGGCGGTTCCTGCATAATCCGGATCCACGGCAAGGAGCCGTTCGTGCAGCGCGTGGACGCCTCTTTCCTCTGCGTCCCTTTTCAAGCGCTCTCGTATGGATGACGATGCCGGCGGCGAGGGAAATATCCCGTTGATAAGGATTCGAATGTAGAGACCGGAGCCTCCGACAACAACAGGAAGTGTGTTGTTCGCAATCAAGCGGTCGATGATCGCGCCTGCCTCGCATTCATATCTGGCGGCGCTGTATGGTTCTCCCGGATCGACTATGTCCAGCATGTGGTGAGGCGCCCGGGCCTGAAGTTCGGCGGGCGCCTTGTCGGTTCCGATGTCGAGTCCGCGATACACCTGCATCGAGTCCGCGGATACGATCTCTCCGTTCAATGCCTCGGCAAGCAGCACGCCCGCGGTCGACTTTCCCGATGCGGTGGGCCCGCAGATCACAAGGAATTCTGTCATCGCCCCTCAGCCTTTGCGCCCGAACGCGCGTGCAAGTTGAGCCTCGCTCAGGCGAAGCACAAGGGGCCTGCCGTGAAGGCACGTCGGCGGCTGGGCAAGTCCTTTCAAACCTTCCAACAGCATTTTTGCCTCGCTGTCACTCAGCGCGTCTCCTGCCTTGATCGAATTCTTGCACGCCGATATGGTCATCAGCCGCTGCAATATCTCGCGCGGCGCCTTCATCTTTAATCCGAGATACAGCTCGTCGACACCTTCGCGGATAATTTCCGTGATTCGTTTCTCGCTGTGGACTCCCGCCAGCGCCTTGACCGCGAAAGTTCTCGGGCCGAATGGCTCGAGTTCAATCCCGATTTGCGAAAACAGGTCCAGGTGCGCAGAGAGTATCTCGGCCCTGTCCGGCGAAAACTCAATCGTCGCCGGTATCAGCATCTGCTGGGTCGTTGAGTCCGAGCGACTGCTTCGCTGCACGAGTTCGTCATACAGAAGACGTTCATGAAGCGCATGCTGGTCTACTATCAGCATGTTATCACCCTCCGTGCAGAGGAGATACGAGTCGAACACCTGCTGCACGAAACGAAGATCGGCTGATACTTCCGAAAAATCGGCGGTCGCAAGAGGCGGTGAAGAGGCCGGCGGAAAATGGGGGCGCATCTCTTCATCTTCCAGATGCGAGAGGGCTGCCGCCATGTCGTCCTCATCCACCCGAATGGTTTCGTAAAGCGGTTTCTGAAAGGGGATAATTCTTCTGCCTGTTTCCGGTGGGGCTCCTGCGGGGACCGGCCCACCTGTAGGTCCTGCAGGCCGCCTTCCGAACGCCGCCTTGAATGCCTTCTGCAACTCTTCGAATATCCTGTCAGGCGCGACGAAGCGGACTTCGCGCTTCGTCGGATGAATGTTGACGTCTACGAAGCGCGGGTCAAGCTCGATTAATATAAAGGCCACCGGAAAACGGTCGCTCATGATGGCGCCGCGGTATGCATCCGCGAGCGCCTTTCCAAGTAATCGATTTGTGATCGGCCTGCGGTTCAGGAAAAAAAACTGCTGATTGCGATTGGAACGGGTAAGGGCAGGCGAACCGAAATAGCCCGTCACTACGAGGCCCTCCGATGCCGACTCGCCGCAGCGGAGTTCTTCGGTGAAACTGTTCCCCCAGATAAGAGCGAGCCTGTCAAGGATGGTGGAAGCCGGCGGCAGGTTGAGGGTCTCGCGGTCGCCGTTTGTCAATCGAAAATTGATGTGCGGATGCGCCAGCGCCTGCCGCTGCAACATGTTTGTCGCATGACCGAGCTCGGTCGCGGTCGATTTCATGAACTTCAGTCTGGCCGGCGTGTTAAAAAAAAGATGACGCACCGATAGCTGTGTCCCGACCGGCGCTCCTGTCTCGCTCACATTCCTGATGACCCCGCCCTCTATCAGCACGCGCGTGCCCGCAATGTCGTCGGAGGTCCGCGTCACGATCTCCATCTTCGAGACGGCTGCGATGCTGGGAATCGCTTCCCCGCGAAAGCCGAATGTCACGATCGAGTCGAGGTCGCTGGCATCGGATATCTTGCTCGTGCCGTGTCGTTCCAGACAAAGCAGGGCGTCGTCGTATGACATGCCGCAGCCGTCATCGGATACCCGGGCCAATCTTTTTCCGCCAGCCTGCAGCTCGACCGAGACCTTGCGTGCTCCGGCATCAATGGCGTTTTCGACCAGTTCCTTGACGACCGACGATGGCCTTTCAATTACTTCTCCGGCGGAAATCCTGTTCGCCGTTTCCTCTGTCAATATCTTTATCTTCGGCATGAGTCTTTCAAGTGGGACGGAGACGGGTTTTGGAGATATATTAGCACAGGAGAATAAATACGTTCAAGAAAGGAAGCTCGCAGCGTCATGCAGTGGCACCGGAGGCGTAAGAAGGGGGCATGAATGAAGGATATTCTTGCTGGCGGCCTGGAGTTTGTCTCTTCCACTGGAAGGGGGTTACAAATGGCACTTGGGGCCAGTGGATGAGGTTGCTCCTACTTTTTTTTCTTGGCCTTTTTTTTCGTTGTCTTTTTCTTTGCAGCCTTCTTCTTCGGTGCAGCCTTTTTCTTTGCAGCCTTCTTCTTTGGTGCTGCTTTCTTCTTTGCTGCTTTCTTCTTTACGGCCATAAGTTTCCTCCCCATGGCGGTTACAACCAAATTTGACTTAGCACTGACGGGATCATGGGTCGATAGATCTCACTGGCCCCAAGTGTCTTAAAAAATTATACCACGACATATGGTAGCTGTCAAGAGTAAAGACACATTATCTAGAAAAATTCCGCATGCGCTCTCATTCGTTAAACGGGTTCGCGATTTTCTCCGGCGACAAATAAACGATGAGTGAGGCAAGAATTTGTTTTGCATGCCGACAACTTTGGGAATATACTTACGCTGAGAGCCTTTCCAATAATCGCCAAAAAAACGAAGACCTTTGAGGAGGATTTTAGGAGGAGCTATTATGACGAATTTGGCAGGCACCCTTTTCAAAAGATTATTTCTGGCAGGTATGGTTTTCTGTCTGGTTTGGACGGCACTGCATGCGGGACCCGGAGCAGAAGGGGCGGTGCCGGCTGAACGTTCGGACCGTCCTCAAGATGCACTCTATTCCAAACAATCGGAGAAGACACAGGAATGCATCGAGTGTCACAGGCAAGGAGAGATTGCGCCGGTCATAGTCAGCCAGTGGCAGCAGAGCGCGCACGCCGGAAGCAAGGTGGGATGTTATGAATGCCACAAGGCCGCCCAGGGAGAGGTCGATGCCTTTGAACATTTTGGCGCGACGATCTCGATAATCGTTTCACCGAAGGACTGTGCATCGTGTCATGCGAAGGAGGTCGAGGAGTTTGACGGCAGCCATCATGCCATGGCCGGCCAGATACTGGGCTCTCTTGACAATGTTCTCGGCGAAGTGGTGGAGGGCGTGCCCGCCGCGAATGCCGGCTGCAAGCAGTGCCACGGCTCGCAAGTGAAAGTGATCGGAGAAGGAATGCTCGATCCGACAACCTGGCCCAATACCGGTATTGGCAGGCTGAATCCCGACGGCAGCAAGGGGTCCTGTACCGCCTGCCACTCGCGCCACGCGTTCTCTCCCATGCTCGCGCGCCAACCCGAAAACTGCGGCAAGTGTCATCTCGGTCCCGAGCATCCGCAGTATGAAATATACGTGGAGTCGAAACACGGCATTGCCTTCCGCGCTTTCATTCACAAGATGAATCTGTCCAGCGACAATTGGGTGCTTGGCATAGACTACGACGCCGCGCCCACGTGCGCGACATGCCATATGAGCGGTGCAACAGGTCTCCCACTGACCCATGACATCGGCACGCGAATAAGCTGGAGCCTTCGCCCCGCTCTATCCATCAAGCTCGACAACTGGGAGGATCGCCGCGGGAGGATGAAGACCGTTTGCGCCAATTGTCATATGCCGAATTATGTCGAAGGATTCTACAAGCAGTTTGACGATGCAGTGGAGTTATACAATGAGAAGTTTGCAAAGCCCGCAGAGGCGATTATGAAGAAACTGAAGCAGGCAGGCAAGATCAACGCGACGCCTTTTGATGAAGAGATAGAGTGGACATATTTCTTCCTCTGGCATCACGAAGGAAGGCGCGCGCGTCACGGCGCGGCGATGATGGGACCCGACTATACGCAGTGGCATGGGTTCTATGAAGTGGCCCACAGGTTCTATATCGAGTTTATCCCTGAAGCTGAGCGATTGATGCCGGGCGTAACCGCCGAATACATGGAAAGCGATTATCATAAATGGACCCAGGGCATGAATCCGGAAAGCAGGGAACAAATCAAATCCTTCTATCAGGAACGCTATGGACAGTAAATGCTGAAATTTGCCGCGACCTGTTGGATCTTGTAGCGATGATGCTCTAAAAGGAACTGTCCGGGCATAATAAAGCGGGCCCATAGCGGGCCCGCCTGAGCCGGAGTGGGAGCAAGAAGGGGAACCTTTTTGTGCTCCTTCACACTCGGCCTTGCTGTTCGTTCATTCGCGAAAAGACCGACGCATAGAAATCTATTATCTCAGCCCATTCGTTTCCGGCTGTCAACCACAATAGTATCAACGAACGACTTCCGAAAAAGATTTGTCTCGCGAAGAGTATGATCAGCACTATCCCGGATGAGTCGATGTGCTATACTATCGCCGCCCATGCTTTCAATGCGCCTGTCGACAGCGGAATAGTGCCGTTCCCTGCGAAGAAGAGGGAACATATGCGGGACCTCGTCTATACATATCGTCACAACTCTCTGCGAATGACAGGCGGTGATAACTCTCTGGCATTCACAAGGACTTTTTACGTTCTCGATCTTTAAAAGGAGACCATCCATGGCATTCTGTCACATCGAAGGCAAGCGCATCTTTTTTGAATCCATCGGCGAGGGATCCCCGATCTTTCTGATACACGGGGCCGGACAGGACACGACGTCGTGGCGCTACAACATTCCCGCTCTAGCCGAGCACCATCAGGTTGTCGCGGTGGATCTTCCCGGGCATGGGAAATCGGAGGTGCTGCTGCCGCCTATCGGGTTGACTGCCGAGTATGCGCGCTATGTCTGGAGCATCATTGAGGAACTGCGCCTGGAAAAACCCGTGCTCATGGGGCATTCGATGGGATCGGGCATTTGCCTGACGGTAGCGCTCGAACACGGGATCGATCTGGGTGGTGTTGTCGCCGTAGACGGAGCGGACAAGGTTGTCGGTGTTTTTGCCGATGAAATACATCAGGCATATCTGAGTTCTTCCATGGATTTGATGCTGGAGATGAGCATGGAATCTTTTCGCTCGCTCTGTTCGAAGTCAACGCCCGAGGGGCGTGTCGAGGAGATCGCCCAGGATCTGCTGCGCATTCATCCGCCTGTGACAGCCGCCGATACGCAGGCGTTCAACTCGTTTGATATCAGTGAGCGCTCGGATGAGATCGGCACGCCTGTTCTTCTCATTTCGGGGGAGGACGATTTTCTCGTTACGCCGGAGATGGTGCGAGACACTGCAGGAAGGATACGGAATTCGCAGGTGGTGATTCTTGAAGGGGTCGGCCACTTTCCGCATACGGAAGCGCCGGACAGATTTAACCCTGAGGTGAGTGAGTTCCTCGGTTCGCTATAGCTTGAGGACGGCGGAGGCCCAGGTGAGGCCCGAACCGAAGGCCGCGAGCATGATAGTGTCGCCCTTTTTCGCTTTGCCTTCATTGATCGCTTCATTCAATGCGATGGGTATCGAACCGGCCGTCGTGTTTCCATATCGGTGTATGTTGTTGTAGACTTTTTCCGGCGGGATCTTGAGTTGGCGCGTGACGAATTCATTTATCCGGATGTTCGCCTGATGGGGAACAAGCAGGTCGATGTCGTCGATGGTGAGTCCGTTTGCGGCCAGCGCTTCGTTTATGACCTCGGGCAGTTTCTCCACCGCCATCTTGAATATCTTCTTCCCGTTCATGCGTGGATAGTGCCGGCCTTGTTCCATGAGTTCATAACTGATACGGGGCATATACCGCGCAGCAGGCAATTCAAGCCAGAGGTCTTCCACAAAACGTCCGTCCGCATGAAGGTGAGTCGACAGGATTCCCCTGTCGTCATCGGTTGCGCCGAGCACGGCCGCCCCCGCGCCGTCACCGAAGAGCACGGTCACGTCGCGCCCTCTATCGGCAAATTCCAATCCTGAAGAATGTACTTCCGCTCCCACGAGAAGTATCCGATTATACATACCGCTTTTGATGAAGGCATCCGCCACGGAAAGCCCATAGATGAAGCCGGAACACTGGTTGCGGACATCGAGCGCCCCGATTCCGGGAAGTTCAAGTTTCGCCTGCAATACGCACCCTGATCCCGGAAAGAAATAGTCCGGGTTCAGCGTGGCGAAAATGATGAAGTCGATGTCGCTCAGCTCCAGACCTGCCGCTTTGACCGCCTGTTTTGCGGCGGGGACGGCAAGGTCCGCCGGCCCTGTTCCGTCTTCGGCGTACCGTCTTTCCTTTATCCCGGTTCTTTGTTGAATCCATTCGTCACTCGTATCGATTAGCTTCGCAAGGTCGTCGTTGGTGACAACTCGCTCAGGCAGGTATTGTCCCATTCCGAGTATGGCTGTCTTTGGCATGCCTCTATCTCGCTTCCGTTCGAATCCAAATGATTGAAACTATTGGTCGGATCAATGTGATGGTGTCTGGCGCCGTCATACTATCGGTATTCTAACAGACCTGATTTTATCAGTCAACCGGAATGCCCGTTGCCCGGGCAGCGCCGTATTGAGGATACTTGCGACCGGGGGATGGGTGTTTTATTGACGAGGGCATCGATGATTGCCGGGATCCTTCCCTGCAGCACCTGCCTTTTTTATTCGGAATGTATCGGATTGGAGGCCCTGAGCTGGCCGCATGCCCCGTCTATGTCCAGGCCGCGTGAAGGACGGATAAACGCCAGTATCCCTCTGTTTTTCAGCTCAGTCTGGAATCGCAGGATCTGTTTCTCCGCAGGCGGCGCAAACTTTCTTGATAGAGCGGGGTTGCACGCTATCAGGCTCACTTTGGCTTTCAGGGACCGGCACATTTTTGCCAGTTCCCGGGCCTGTGGTATGGAGTCGTTTACGCCATCAATCAGCATGTACTCCACCGTCAACGGCATTTGCCGCCTGCGGGAAAGCGGTTTGCAGGCCTCGAGAACCTGTTCGATGGGATACTTTTTATTGATCGGCATAAGAAGATCGCGGGTTGAATTATCTGTCGCGTGGAGCGACAGCGCCAGGCGAACGGGCAGGTCATCCCCGGCAAGCCTTTGAATCCCGGGCACATAGCCTGCGGTCGAAATCGTGATTCGTCTTTTTCCGAGCATAAAACAGCGTTCGTGAAGCGCTATGCGGATAGTTCTGGCGGTTGCCTCATAATTCGCCAGAGGCTCTCCCATTCCCATGAGCACGACGTTCGTCAATCGCTCGCCGTCAGGATCGAATTGTGCCCGGCGGATCTGGTCGACTATTTCGCCCGCCGTGAGGTTGCGAGCGAGCCCGCCCTTTCCGCTTGCGCAGAATGCACACCCAAAGGCGCATCCAAGTTGAGTGGAAACGCACACTGTGCTGCGCTTGCCTTCGGGAAGCAGCACGCTTTCCACCGCCGCGCCATCATTCAATTCGAAAAGAGATTTCTTTGTGCGGTCGACTTCGGATACCTGCACCATCTTCGGCCTGAGGTCGGTGATGGAGAATGCTCTGCCCAGGTCTTCGCGCATTTGGGCCGATAGGTTTGTCATTTCTCCGAACGACCGCGCATTCTGCCGGTAGAGCCATTCCACAACCTGGACGGAGCGATACGGTTCAAGCCCGTGTTCGGCAAAAAGCTTATCCACCTCTTCCGGGAGCAATCCGAGAAGATCCAGCTTCTTTTTTGTTTGTTTGGACACCGAACAATTACACCTTTCCGGCAATCACCTGTATGAGAAGGGATCGCTGGCGAGGTCCGTCGAATTCGCAGAAGAAAATCCCCTGCCATGTTCCCAGCGCAAGCCTCGATCCGCTGATCGGGATGACGTGCGAAAAGCCCACAAGCGCCGACTTGATATGGCTGTCGGAATTTCCTTCCGCATGGCGATAGCTTTTATCACCACGCGGGACAAGTCGGGCGAGCATCGCGAGAATATCGCGACTGACGCTCGGGTCCGCATTTTCGTTTACGGTTACCCCCGCCGTCGTGTGCGGCACGTATATGATGCATACCCCTTCGCTGACTCCTGACTCATTGACCACCGCCTGCACCGAGTCGGTAACGTCAATGAATTCGTCGCGCGATTTGCTGGATATCGGGATTTTCTTAAGCATCGATACTCATCCTCCCTTTAAAATTGCTGGCATGTGGGGGCGGACCGGCTATACCAGGGCGAGCAGCGGATGGTCTCTGAGCACGTTGAGCGCGGCTCGTTCCCCCGCCCGAATCGAGCGATCGGTCTCGTCGAAGTCAAACATTCGGCGGGTCGGTATATGCGGCTCAATCATGATCACCGGGTATTCGTAGAAGTCGCGGAGCTGAAGCTGCAGGATTCGACGCATTGTTATGGCGTTGCTCTGGAGCAGTATGTCGATTATGCCTCTTTGCTCGGGAACCTCGTGTGCGCGGCTGAGCGCCGGCAAACCTAAATTTACTGCGATTATCAGGTCGGCGTTGCGTTGGCGAGCCATCCGAATGGCCAGATTCGTCAAGATTCCGCCGTCGACGTACTGTGAGCCGTCCACCACCAGAGGCGGAAAGATCCCGGGCAGTGCGCACGACCCATACACGGCCTCGTGGATTGGTATATCATCGAATCCTTCACTTCCCCAGAAGACTTCCTCCCCCCGGCTGAGTTCGACTGAGTTCACCAACAGAGGTTTGTCGAGCAGCTTGAAACTGTCAATAGGAACGATGCGTTCGATATATTGCTGGAGCTTTTCGCCTTTATAAACGCTGCGAGCCCTCAGTGCTGTGCGGACGAAATGGGTCAGGCTCAAGTCCAGAATGCCTTCGTCTTTCAAGGCAAGTGCAAGGCGTTCCATCTCCTGGATATCCATGCCGCCCGCGGCCAGCGCGCATATGATAGAGCCCATGCTTGTTCCCAGATATTCATGTATCGGAATGCCGAGGGCCTGGATAGCCTTCAGGACACCCACATGCGCCAACCCGCGAAGGCCGCCACCGCTTAGAACGAGTGTCACTTTGCCCAAACTTGTAACCTCCGGATGTGCTCATCGGGAAAAGAAAGGGGGAAATCCAGGCTGAAAGTAAGTATAGCAACTCACAAAAGCAAAAGTCAATCGAGGGTGAGAGGGGTTGATGATCCCGAAGGATTCCGATTCGATAAGGGAAAAACGGCTGTAAACCAAGGTTTTAATCCCGTCGATACCGAGTGGCGTTTTACAGGATTCTACGGCCGCGGATAGTGCGGAATCATACAAGAGATGCCACGCAAAGGTTACTCAAAAGATGTGGCGGCTAACCAAACGTTTTCGTGCGGTGATGTTCTTGGCTTGCAGGTGGGGCAAGAATGAGAAACCTCACCGGTGCGGGTGGCTCATTGTCTGGCGCCGCCCTTAAAAAATCCCGTCACATGGCTGTGATTTGCTCGATAAGCGAGACGTAAGGCCAAAAAAATGAAAGCGTGAGGAAAAGCACAACCAGGCCGAGTCCTAAAATCATGATGGGCTCAATCAATGATTTGAGCGTCATCACAGCGGTCTCAACTTCGGCCTCGTATATGACGGCGATATGGCGGGAAATCTTGTCGAGTGAACCCGATTGTTCTCCGGTGGCGAGCATGTCTGTGACCAGCGGCGGAAACACTTTCGAACGCCGCAAGGGTTTTTCAAGGCCTTCTCCGCGCTCGATCGATTCGCGCACATGCTGGAGGTCCTGCGCAAAGACCACGTTTCCGACAGCATCCTTGGTCAAATCAAGCGTCTCGAGTATCGATATTCCCGCATTTAACAGGGTCGAAAAAGTATGTGCAAAATCCGCGACCGCTTTTTTCGTCATAAGCGGTCCGAATATCGGTGCTCGAAGTTTCCAGTAGTCGAGGAAAAAGCGTCCGGCCGGCCTTTGCGACAAACTAACGAAAAGCGTTGCAATCCCGGCAATAATAAGTATCCAGAGCCACCAAAAACTCTTAAGCCCTTTAGTGAACCCGAGCGCTATTTGCGTGATGAGGGGGAGTTGTACGTCGAACGAACCGAACATCTTTTCGAATTCGGGAACGACAATCCACAGGAAGAGGATAAGCACGGCCAGACCGGCAAGGCCGATCACAGCCGGGTACGCGAGAGCCGATCGAACCTGGCTGCGCAAGAGCGCCTTCTTCTCTCGATAGTCCGAAAGTCGGCCCATGATCTCGGTGAGAGTTCCCGAGCTTTCACCCGCCCTCATTATGCTCACAAAAAGATGGTTGAAATGTCGGGGATTGTAAGAGAGGGATTGCCAGAGAGTGTTGCCCGCTTCAATTCTACCCGCGATATCCTTCACTACATCTGCAAAAGCCTTGTTCGAAGTTCGGGAGCCAAGCGTATTGAGCGCTTTCAGCAGAGGTACGCCGGCCTCAAGGAGCATGACCATCTGGCGCAAAAAGGAGGTGATTATCTCGGCGGGAACACGCGCTTTCCCGATAGAGAATCCACGTATCCTGGCCCAGAGAGATTGATCTTTTTCTGTGGAGGTCGGTTCGCCGTCGAACTGAACTTGCATACTTCCGCTCGATTCGCCGCTATCCGACGGGTGTGCTCTTTCCGACCGGTCCCTTTGTTCTGGCATTGCCGCTTTCCTCCCTTGCCGTTTTTTCGACGTCGGTTCGCTGCCACTTTCCCGGGCGGGGTGCAGTGGCTTATGATTACGCGCCTAGAGCGCGGAGAACTTCCTCTGCCGTTGTGGCGCCTGCGGCCACCTTCTGTGCCCCTCGATCCCGGATGAACTTCATGTTGGTGTCTTGTGCCGTCTTCGCGATTTCGTCGACGGCTATACCCGCCGTCATCCTGGATCTAATTTCGTCGTCAACAACTTTGGACACGGCATTATTCGCCAAAACGGGGACATGTAAATCCATGCGTGCATCTGAACGAAGCATTGTTTCCCGGGGACGGCTTCACAGTCAGAACTTAAGGACCCTGAGCACCTCGTCAGTGCTCGTTACGCCTTCGAGAATCTTGTTTGCGCCTTTTTCAATAAGGCTGTGCATTCCTTCCGAACGGGCTTTTTCCGATATCTCCTCGATGGTCTGTTCGGCGAGGATGGCCTGCTTTATCGCCGGAGTCATTCGAAGCAGTTCGTATACCGCGGAACGTCCCAGGTACCCCGTGTTGTTGCATTCTTCGCAGCCGCCCGCGCGGTAGATTGTCACAGAGGAGGCGTCTTCGATTCCCAGCTCCTGCAGGATTCCCGGTTCCGGCTCGTGAGGCTCCCGGCACTTGGTGCAGAGCTTTCTGACCAGCCTCTGGGCAAGTATGCAGAGCAGGGCGCTCGTAATGAGGAAGGGCCGAACGTTCATATTGATGAGCGTATTGATGGCGTCCGGGGCCGTATTGGCGTGGATCGTGCTAAAGACACTGTGTCCCGTCATGGCCGCCCTGATGGCGATCGACGCCGTTTCCAGATCCCGGATCTCGCCGACAAGAATCGTGTTGGGATCCTGGCGCAGCGACGCGCGAAGGGTACTTGCGAACGTCAATTCCACGGCCGGATTTACCTGGACCTGATTGACGCCCTTGAGTTGATACTCGACGGGATCTTCGAGCGTGATTATATTGTGCGTACGGTAGTTGATCCGGGACAGAGACGCATAAAGCGTGGTCGTTTTCCCCGAGCCGGTGGGACCGGTAACAAGCGTCATTCCCTGCGGTTTTGTGATTATTTCCTCGTACAAAAATCGGTCCGACTGTTCCATCCCGAGGTCTGCAAGCTTGGGAAGGCCGCCGGTGGAGTCAAGAATACGCAGCACCACTTTTTCTCCCCTGAACGTCGGCAGCGCGGACACCCGCAGATCGAAGCGCCTGTCGCCCACGGTCATGGAAATGTGCCCGTCCTGCGGTCGGCGGGTCTCGGAAATATCCATGTCGGCGAGAACCTTGATGCGCGCGATGATGTTCGGCTTGATGCTGCCAGGAATCGACAGCACGTCGTGCAGCATTCCATCGATCCGCAGCCGGGCGGTCAGATTTTTTTCGCCCGGATCGAAATGAATGTCGGTCGCGCGTGAACTCACGGCGGATTCGATGACGGCGGACACCAGCATAACCGGCTGCACATTCTCCACCGATCCACCGATCTGCTTCAGGATTCGCCCCTGCAGAACCTCGCCGGCGTCGGAAGCCTTTTTCTCGAGATCCAGCTCTTTCTCGAGTCTTGCCTGAAGCAAGCTCTTCATCTTTTCCTCTTCTACCGCTACTTTTTTGTCTGCGGACCCCTTCATGGTCGTTTACTCCCGCAAGTGCCTGTTAGAGGGTTATCGAACAGTGTCTTAAGAACTCTCCCATGATAGTGTACGGATAGCGCCTTCCTCGTCGCGGTGCAGCACCGCGGTGATTCTTTCGTTGCTGACGACCCGGCTGCCAATGTGAACCGACCCAATCGACTCGACACGAAAGATGCCCGAGTTCATTTTCAGGAGGGATACCGCAGGAGCGATTCTTGTCGGCGTGAGGCCGGGTACCTTTGCAAGGTCGCCGGGAGATTCAAATACGAAGTCGTCCCTTGTGCCCTCCACGCCGTCCGCTCCTTTGCGAAAATCGATCACCACCTGGGCCGCGTTGGAATCCATCCCCGTCAGCGCGGCGATGACATCGGCGCCGGCCGTATTGATGCTGATTTTGCCGTCTCCGAGTGTCGTCCCCAGCGCTGTTACCCGGGAGAGTGCGTCAGCCGAGATGCCGGCGCCGCTCAGGTCATCGACAGCAAAGAGCCTGCCCGCCGAACGATAATTGCCGATTGCGGCGACCGCTTCCTTGTCGCCGCCAACCATCGCGCTCAGTATCTGCGGGGAGGCGGACAGCACATTGATGCGCGCGGATTCGTCGCTTACCCTGACCGTATATCCTCCATTGCCGAGGGGGATCATTTCCGGAGACTCGCCCGACCACCACCCGTCGTTGTATGCGTCCACGTCCAAAGAATCGCTCTTGAGTCGCGCAATCGCATCCTCGACGCCCGCCACGGCAAGGTAGTGCGCCTGGAGGTTCTCTGCGTCTCTCAGCGTGTAGGCGGATTCGAGCCGCATGTGCGCCGCGAACACGCTCGAGAGGAGACCAAAAATGACCAGCACGCCCAGGGCGGTCAATATGGCGACTCCCCGACGATTCGGCGCTGTCATATCTGTCCCTCCCTTCAGGCGATAACCTTATCGCGACGGCACGTTAACAACGGTCGTAAATGATGCGGGCCGGGGAGAAATCTCGCCCAGCATGAATATGGTGATCTCTACCGCTTGAGGCACGCGATCCGGGCGCAAGGCCTCTGTATCCGAGGCGACCTCTTCTGCGGACTCGGGCGGCCATTGGCCGATCCACTGCGGAGGATCGGTCGAATCGTCAAGATACCGGAAGTCGAGCCCAACAACCCTGCCGAGGACCGCCTCTTTGATTCCCTTATCATCGGGCGCGTCCAGGAACGAGCGCATCCCCATAAGAGCCATCGGGGAAATTTCCGGCTCCGTGTTTTTCTCCAGCTCGTAGGATATCCTTTGCACCGAGCGCAGGTGCGCGTATTTCGTGTCGAGAATCGGGAACCTGAGCTTGTCCGACGGGAGATTTATGCCGCCGGCCTCATACGATTCGCTCTGTCCGACAAAGGATTCGCCCATGGCGAGCGCCGCCGGATACGTCTGCCTCAGCGTGTTCGAGATCTGGTCCAGCGCCCTGTGGGCAAGCGGATAACGGGCGGTCAATCTCTTGGCCTGTGCCATTGCGTGGGAAGACTTTATGACACTGGGAATTGCGATGCCCATGAAGATTCCGAGGATCGCGATGACCACAAGCATCTCGATCAAGGTCGTTCCCTTGTTGCTCTTTCGTTGCATTCCGCTTCCTTCTTGCCCGTCTTTTGAATCACAGCCGCGAGACCGACACGGCGCTGCTGATGCTTACCTTTTCCTGTCCCCGTATTACTTCGACGGAACCATCGCCGAGCGTATGCGCGAACGTAAACCATCCTCTGTCCTCGGGGAGGTAGAAATCCTCCACAGGTTCGGTCGCTTTTTCTATTTTAAGTCTTCTCTTTATGACATATACATGAAGGGTGAGATTCAATAAGTCCGGGTTATGCGCTGCAGGAGTCGTTTCCGCTATCCACCTGAAGGGGCTGACGTCTTCGGAATGTGTGGTCGCGAGATCGTCGAAAGTCCCCGGCCTCTCACTCAACAGATGCGATGCGCCGGTTGTTCCGGAGGGAAACCCGAGCGTGACGTCGGTGGGGATGGTTCGAAGCAGTTCCTCCATTTTAGTCTGCGCCAGGATCTGCGCCATCTGCCTGCGGCGGACATCACGCGAATAATTCAGCGCCGTCGTCATGAACTGGGCAAAAGCCACTATCGCGACCTGCAGCAGGACGAACGCTATCAACAGTTCGAGTATTGTCAACCCGCTCGAACTGGACGTCGGCTTGACCCGTGGCCGGGTAGAATCATCTGAGGAGGTTTTTTTCCTTGAAAGCATATTGCGCTCTCCGGAGTCTTTTTCGTACTCCGCCGCCGCAAAGCCGAAAGCTACAGACCGCTCAGGACAGCGACGGTTCCTATCTTCATGCCGTTCGGATCTATGACGGGCGTAATCTCTATCTTGATTCGCTTGCCTCCGTCACTTTCCAGGGCGACTTTCTCGACGACTGATTTGGCCTCGTCAAAGGCCGTCTCGAGGAGAGACGAGATGTTTTTGTCCGCTTTCAGCCCGCTGATACTTCGAATGGTGACCTCTTCGGTGTCATTGAATCCCAGCAGATTCCTTGCGATCGAGTTTATCATGACCAGTTCGCCGTTCTCATCGGTCATAACCGCTCCAGAATTGACCAGGTCGCAGATATGTTCAAACGAAATGTGAATTGCGGAGAACAGGCGGGCGTTCTGCAGGGCGATCCCGGCGGCGCTCGCGAAGGCGTTGAAAATATCGAGGTCTTCCTCGCTCAACGTCCCGCTGTAGCCGGCGTTGAGCACCTCGATCACACCCACGACCTTCTCGCGCAGCTTGATGGGCACGCACATAATGGACTTCGTATCGAAGCCGGTGGTCATATCGATGGAGCGGTCGAATCGCTTGTCCTCCGACGTGTCCGAGACGACGATGGGTTGCCCCGTGAGCGCAACCTCTCCCGCGATGCCCTGTCCCATCCGGATGCGGAGTTCCTGTATCTGGGTGCCTTTCTCGCCCAGGGCAATCTTGAAGACGAGTTCGTTGGTGCGCTCGTCAATGAGCATCAGGCTGCTGTCTTTGGCCTTCATGACCTTCGTCGCACAGGTCATCACGTATCTCAATAACTGGTCGAGGTCGAGCGTGGAGCTGATGCTGCCCGCCACGTCGATCAACGTGGACAGGCGCTCGATCTTTTCTTCGAGCTTTGCGCGAGACTGTTCGAGTTCCTGCTTCAGGCCCTTTATCTGCTCCTCTTTGTCGGCTGCGTCTTGCTTGCAGGAGCGGAGTTCCTCTTCGCGGGTTTTCAAGTTGTCTTTGAGGAGGGTGAGTTCATCGTGGTCAGCGCTCATCAGAGTTTCCTCCAATGGTAGAAAGGCATTCGCATTTAGTGCATCCGCAACCGTTGAGGATGCATCGTGGGTGGAGATGTTTTGGATCGTTTCGCGATAGGGATGTGTTCAAAGCACCTGACGCCCATCGCGTTGGGCGGGAGTATATCATAATGTAAAATGATAAGTCAACAACGAGGGAAACCGGCGATAAAGAGCCGGCAAATCCGAAGAATCCGGAGGGCTTCTGTTTATTCATGCAGCCGATATCACCGTCCCCGTTTTCCGTCTCTCTGAAAAGAGTTTCGCTCCCCAATGCTCGTACATATAGGCGAACCAACAGCATAAAAAATATGTCATTGTCCCATGAATTATGCAAATGTATCCAGGCAAAGGTTGTTTTGCCGCAGAGGGCGCATCCCAGCATAGCCGCAACCAAACATTGGCTCCGGGTACAGTCCCTATTCTACGAATCCAAAAGACGGGATTCCGTAAATAGGTACAG